>JBGSIV010000157.1:0-99445 GCA_041742355.1 Candidatus Zixiibacteriota bacterium | reverse complement strand
CCCGCGACCGCACATCCTCGTGGATGTCACCCAGCAAGCCGAGTCTCATCGCGTTGCGTCGCCTCAACGACGCGGCCTCGACCGCCACGCGGCCGAGCTATCAGAACTTCAGAATCGTCGAGAACAGCACCCGCAGGTTGCCGCTGCTCTCGGTCTTCGTGATCTTGCCGAACTCGTCACGGATCAACGCGCCTTCGTCGTCCTTGGCTGCGTACGCCGCGTCGGTATACTCGGTCTCGAGCGCGAAACTCAGGTTCCCCGCAATCGCGACCACCCGCGGCGACACGCGAAAGACCCGCTTGATGTCACTCGTGTTATCGGCAGCCGACCCGCGCACCGTCACATCCGTGCCTCCAACCCTGTTGCTGTATGCGAGGATAGAGTCCGCTGAGCCGAGGTTCTCGGTGTAGCCGGCCCACACCGCATACTGCCACCGTGGACTTGGCTGATACATGACCTCGGACCACACCGAGAACGCATCCACCGTGGTGTACTTGACCGTGTTCCGGTCGGCGTCGATCACTTCGCTGACCGCGTAGCCGCCCAACATCGTCAGGTCATACAGGTTCTGCCCGTAGATACCCTGTACCTTGAACGTGATCGACGGCGTCTTGTACTTCAGGAACGCCATGCCCGCCAGCGACGACACCTGTTCGTTCGTCTCGAACTTGCCGTCTTCTCCGGTTGTCGATATCTGCGGCAGGAGTGTCTTGAACTCCCCGCCGCCGCCCACGAACAGCTCGCTCTTACCGTCGGCGCTCGGCCGGCTGAAGTGCACCTGCGCGTTCAGATCGGGAATCGAAGAATTGCGCAGCGGCGTCGATCCGCCACCGCTCGTGAAATCCCGCTGTGAGGCCGCGGCCGCGATCAGTCGAACCGACCCCAGCTTCTGCGTCAGGCGCACCTGTGGATTGCGCGAGAACGGCTGCATGGGCGCGCCGGTATTGAACGATATCACTTCGGAGTAGCACCCCGGTACAAAGAACGGATGCCAGTACTGCCCGAGCAGCAGTTCCGTGTTTGTCCAACTCAGCTTGGCATACGCGTGCCGCAGCCGGAACCCGTTGGCGTCGACAAGCCCGGCGCTCTCGTTGCCGAAGAAATCGGCCTCGACCAAACCGCTCACCTTCGCCTTGAACGCATCCGGGGCCGTAAACGCCCCCGTCAGGCGGGTTTGAATCGACAGGTAGTTGAAACTGCCCTGGTCGTTCAGATCGACATCCTCGGCGTCGAGGCTGACGCCGGCCGGATACAGGAGGAAATGACCTTCCCGAATGCTCACCGTCTGCCGCGAATCGTAGAAGAAGTCACTCTTTACGAAGCCCGACAACTTGATTCCCAGGTCCTGGCCGAACACGCCGCAGAGCGGCAGCGCCAGGACTATCGCCAGTAGGATTACTTTCTTTGCCATGTGTCACTCCGCCGTTGTTTCGACAAGGGGTTGAGGGTCCTTTTTCTGCTGCACGAGTTTCCGCTTGGTCACCAGCGACACCGCCACGAGCGTCAGAAAGCCCAGCGGAATCGAGATAATCCCGGGGTTCTGCAACGGAATCGGAGCGTCGCCTGGCGGAAGACCGTAGATTTCATACAGGGTCGGCGAAAAGAGGATGATCGCCAGGCACGACAGCATGCCCACGCTGATCGCCCAGGTGATCCCCTTGGCCGTCGTCTTCTTCCAGAACAGGAGCATGAGAATCGCCGGGAGGTTGGCCGAAGCCGCGATCGCGAACGCCAGGCCGACGAGGAAGTTCACGTTCTGGTTCTGGAAGATGATTCCCAGCACGATCGCGATCAGCCCGACCACCACCGCCGCCATCCGGCCGTAGTTGATCTTCATCCGCTCCGTCATCTTGACTTTAGCGTACTTGTCCATCAGGTCGTGGGCCACCGCCCCGGAGGCGGCCACGATCAGCCCGCTGACTGTCCCGAGGATTGTCGCAAACGCGATTGCGGATATGATCGAAAACAGCGTGATCCCGAACGTCTTCGCCAGGAGCGGCGCCGACATGTTCGAGCTTTCCACGTCGAGCCCGCCGTTGATCATCGCCCCGATTCCCATATACAATGTCAGGACATAGAACAGACCGATCGCCATGATCGCGACGATTGTCGATTTGCGCGCCGCCCGCTGGCTCGGCACGGTGTAGTACCGGATCAGGATGTGCGGCAGCGCCGAGGTCCCGAGAAACAGCGCCAGCATCAGCGAGATGAAATCCAGCCGCGACCAGAAGGTCGAGCCTTTGTCGAGCTTGTAGTACAGCCCCGGCTTCATGATATCCTTGCCGAGCGTCGGATTCTGATAGAAGACCGTGACCTTGTCGTCGCCGTCCTTCAGAACCGCCTTGGCGAACCGCACCACGGTCGCCGACTCGATGGTTTCGGTGAACTCGAACGGGGTCAGGGGTCCGGTCGACTCGACCGGCTGGCCATCGACAAGGACCTCCCGGACATGTCCGACCGAGTAGAACCGCTTGTCCTCTTTCGGTGCGCCGTTGTAGAGCATCTCGCCGTTTTTCGCGGCCACGATCGAGAGCGCTTCCTCAAGCACCGGCGCCGAGGAATCCCCGGACAATTTCCACCAGGTCGACAGCCCGGCCTGCTCCAGCTTCACGAACGTCTGCGCCCCAGATTGTACCTGCCCTTGCACGGTGTACGATGGATCGCTCACCGCCGTGACCTGCCCGTCGGCCACCTCGGCCGGAAGCGCCACGAACTGATGGTAGTCCTCACTGGGCTGCGTCGTGATCCCCTTGTTCAGCACCAGCACGACAACCACTATCGAGAAGACAATGAGCAGTCCTCCCTTGATAAACTGCACGTAGGTTGTCGACGTCATCCCTGCGGTGGCCACGATGAAGATCACGATCGATCCCACCATCACCACACCAACCCAGTGTGGGAAT
Organism: Candidatus Zixiibacteriota bacterium; assembly: GCA_041742355.1. Classification (GTDB taxonomy): domain Bacteria; phylum Zixibacteria; class MSB-5A5; order GN15; family FEB-12; genus JAGNLV01. Next base: position 96,542 of record JBGSIV010000157.1, on the reverse strand, counting down.
CCCAGGAGCGGCGTCACGAGCGCGCCCGCGCCGACCATCTGCGGAATCAGGTAGGAGATCGAGACCACCAGCGTGCTGATCGCCGCCGCCAGCTTGATCCCCCGCGAGTCGAATTGGACGTCGAGCGCGTCCGCAAACGTGTACTTTCCCAGCCGTTTCAGCGGCTCGGCCACGAGAAAGAGCGCCACCACCCAGCCGGCGAGGTAACCGATCGAGTAGAGGAATCCGTCGTAGCCGAAAAACGCGATCATTCCGCAGATCCCGAGGAAGGACGCTGCGGACAGATAGTCGCCGGCGAACGCAATGCCGTTCACCGCCCAGTGAATCTGCCCCCCGGCGGCGTAGTAACCGCTCGCCGATTTCGCCTTTCGCGCGAAGTAGAAAGATAGTCCCAGAACGGCCAGCACGAAAAACACGAAGATGGCAATCGCCGTGGTTGATATCGAATAGATCATGGCCGCTCCTCTTTGTTCATTTCATCCTCATACTTGGTGCAGAAGTAGTTGTAGAAGAGTCCCATGACCGCGGCCAGGATGATCAGTCCCATCCCGTACACCACGGCCAGGTTCTGGCCGGATAGCGCCTCGGCCCCGAGCAGGCGCGGCCAAATGGTGCCGATCACGACAAAGCCGGCATAGATCAGGAGATAGACAAGAAACATCCTGATCCCCAGTTTGGTCTTTTTCTCGATCGAATGGTCCTTGCCGAGTTCAGGTGCGGGTTCGTGAAGCATGAAACCTCCCTGGATGGGTTTTCGAGGGAGCCGGCCCCCGAGAGGTTGACGCGGACATCGGCACGCCACCGCTCGATCGGGTACAGGCACTTTTGATATCAATATCTCTTGCGGTCCTACTGACGGACCGGCATAGACCTGAGCCGAACAATCCTGCCACGTGCATGCGGCGCAACGTGGCCCTGGCTCTTTCAGCCGGTCAGGCCAATAAAACGATCCTTATTCGATCTTTCAAGTGAAATTTTTCACCTGCAATGGATGAAATGCTCCTCTTTCGCCACCGATACCCCTTTTTGCCGCCAGTCCGCACTTCTCCTCCCGTCGAATCCACCGATTTTCCTCGTGGCTGCGTATCCACAGTATGCAGTTTCCCCGCCACAACCGGACCCATCGAAGGGCCCCTCTTCCCGCCAGACTTCCAACTGTCGAAAACCCCTCCCCCGGCCTCATTCCTGACAAGTGGCGCCAGCTGACTCTTCTCGCGCTCGCCGAACTGCTGGCGCTGACCCTCTGGTTTTCCGCTTCGGCCGTCGTTCCTCAGTTGACCGACCTCTGGGCCCTGTCGACTTTCCAGCGGTCGTGGATCACCATGAGCGTGCAGCTCGGCTTCGTGGTCGGCGCACTGCTCAGCGCCGGGCTCAATCTTCCCGACCGTATTCCCAGCCGAATCGTTTTCGGCGTCAGCGCCCTCCTGGCCGCGGCCGCCAACGCCGCCATCCCCCTCCTGGGGGCCGGTTTTCTCCCTGCCCTGGTCCTGCGCTTCCTCACCGGCATGCTGCTGGCCGGCGTCTACCCCACCGGCATGAAACTGGTCGCCACCTGGTGCAAGGAGGACCGCGGGCTGGGGATCGGCATTCTCGTCGGCGCCCTGACGGTCGGTTCGGCCGGTCCCCACCTCTTCGCCGCGCTTACCCTCTTCGGCGACAGCGGCCTTCCTTCCTGGCGCCTCATCATGCTCGCTACCTCAGTCCAGGCCGTAGTCGCCGGAATCCTGGTGCTCCTGGCCTTCCGCCCCGGCCCTTACCTCGGCGCTCCGGCCCCTTTCAACTGGCGCTTCGCCGGGCAGCTCTTCGCGCATGAACCGACCCGTCTCGCCAATTTCGGCTACCTCGGACACATGTGGGAAATCTACGCCATGTGGACCTGGGTGCCCGTCCTGCTGCTCGAATCTTACCACACCGCCGGCTGGAGTACGGCGTCGGCACGTCTGGGCGGCTTCGGTGTAGTCGCGATCGGCGGCCTCGGCTGCGTCCTGGCCGGCCTGTGGGCTGATCGTCTCGGACGCTCCCTGGTCACGGTCTACAGCCTCGCGGTCTCGGGAACCTGCGCTCTTGTTGCCGGACACCTCCTGACTTCCCCCGCCCTCCTCACCACCGTCTGTCTCGTCTGGGGGTTCGCTGTCGTTGCCGACAGCGCCCAGTACAGCGCCGCTGTCAGCGAGTTGACCGATCCCCGCTATGTCGGCACCGCCCTTACGGTCCAGACCAGCCTCGGCTTCCTCCTGACCCTGCTGACCATTCAGGGTATCCCGCCATTGGCCGAATTCCTCGGCTGGGACTACGCCCTCTCCCTCCTCGCCCTCGGCCCGATCTTCGGGATCGCCAGCATGCTCCGCCTGCGCAAGCTTCCCGAAGCGACCAGAATGGCCGGGGGCCGGCGGTAACATCCGCAACTCCCTTCTTGACTCCGGCCCGCCTTGATGTGCATTTTCTCCCCGTCCGAACTGCCGACGCGCAAAAACCCGGAGCCACTGATACGAGGGTTACCTATGCTCCCGAACCTGACTGCCGCCTTCGTCCTCCTGGTCACTGCAACCACCGCCGCCGCGGCCGACTACGAGCCATTCCTCCGCGACCACCAGGCTGTCTGGGACTCCACGCTCCAGAACCCCGGGGCTGTCCTCACTGACAGCCTGCTGGCCAACCAGATCTTCCTCATCGGCGAGGCTCACGGTATCGCCGCCACCTACAGTGTCCAGTACGACCTCATCGAATACCTCCAAGGGCACGCCGGTGTGCGGTACCTCCTCCTCGAACTGGCTTACCTCGACGGCTACTTTATCAACCGCTACTTAGCTACCGGCGGCACCACGTACATCGACCATTTTCTGTCCCCCTACCGCGAGACGTTTTCGTGGAGCAAGGACATGGCGGGATTTCTTGGAAAATTGCGGGCACTGAACCTCTCCCTACCCGAGGACCGGCGGCTGATCGTCCTCCCCCTCGATCTCGAATTCGGCCATCGTCGCGCGATCACCTGGCTGTGCGACAGCCTCTTCACGCCGGCCGACTCGGCGGGGATTCTCCTGCGCACTCTCCAGCCCCAAACGGACTCCGCCGCAAAGATCATCCGCGTCTTCACCGAAGCCTGGGAGCACTTCACCGCGCACGACTCGCTCTATCGCCACTCCCTCGCCGACCGCTACGCCGAAACCGCCTACCTCATGCGCAATGTCCACGCCCGCTACGACCTCCATCTTTCGGGCCTTCAGGATCAGCGCCGCGATTCGGTCATGCTCGACAACCTCAACTTCTGGCGTGACCACTACAGCATCACGACCGATAAGATGGTCGGGCTCTTCGGCAGCTACCACATCGTGCAATTTCAGGATCCCGGCGACGCCCGCCTCGGGGCGATCCTGCGGGAGATCGCCGAATCCTCGCGCCACTGCGGCATCTCAGACGTCTCAACGACTGCCGCGCCGCCCGATACAACGAGCCAGACTGGCGACACCCGCCGAATCGACGGCGTCGTTTCGTTCTATCCGGTCTATGACGAATGCATGCAGATGTTCCCCGGCGCTCAGGCCGATGACACCCTGCTGTCGCGGAAGTACTACCAGCTTGTCCGGTATTTCTCCAGCGGCATGGATGGCGACACCCTTCTCGCGGTCGGCATTCTAAGAGAGCTCAACGCCGGACGGCCCGCCAGCCTCTTTCTGCTCCCCCCGACTGACGCCGTTGCAGTGCCCGCCTCAGTCGCATCACCGTTTCTTCCGGCCACAATGTCCGGCCGTCGCACCGAGGAAGCCTTTCAGGTGATTATTTTCGTCCACGGCTCCCCGGCCGCCGAACCATATGGTGTGAATGAGAGGACTCCCGAGTGAGTCAAACACGGCTTTGCGTATTTGACGGAATCGATGGCTATTGACCACGTCAAGCACCGAGACCGGTGCTTGACCTACCATGAGATCGAGCACGGCTTTGCGCGTATGACTTGCTCGGCGCCCCTGCCCGGAGATAATCACTGTGAGACGCGACGCGCCGAAGCAGTCTCGTTGTAGGCCGTTCACGCTCCTGGGGTCCCGACACTGCGCTGCACGAAACGCACCGGATCGGCCACCCCAGCTCCCCCTACTTCACCACTACCGTCCCCGACTCCTCGAACCTCGGCGCCGCCGACAACCCAAAGCCCATTGTCTCCTTGTGCCGACGGAAATAATCCCCAACCGCCGCTACCGCCAGCTCCGCCCGGTTGCGCTGCTTGCTCAAATGCCCCAGCAGGACATGTTTCGGGTGGCACCGGCTTTCCGCGCATGCCGCGAACAGCAACTCCGCCGTCGTCTCGTTGCGCATATGATACTTTGAGTTGTGGTTCGGGAACAGCCGCAGCAGCTCCGGATCGTGGTTCGCCTCGATAAACAGCACATCGGCGTCGACACAGTGTGGAAACAGTGTCATCGGATTGTTGAAATCGGTCGCGGCCACGATCTTTGTCGGCCGCTTGCCGTCGACCTCGATCACAAACCCGAAAGTCGGGAACGAGGGGGCGTGTGGCACCTGCACCGCCTTGATCGAGAGGTCGTTGATCGTGAAGCGACGGTTGCAGAATGTCCCCATGGCCATCTCATCCGGATCCCGCCGCCAGTGTCTCCCGCAGATCTGCTTGAGAATCGACTCATGGCACCGCACTGTCACCCCGTATCTCTCGAGCACGCGCATCGACAGCCAGTTGATGTGGTCGCTGTGGGCGTGCGACACCAGCACCATGTCGACTTCGGTCAGGTCGATCCCGGCCGCTTTGAGGACCAGTTCCATCGTGCGCATGCTGGAGAATCCGCAGTCGATGAGAATGCGGGTGTGGTCGGTCCAGAGCGCGAGGCAGTTCCCGCTGCTGCCGGACCAGATCGATTTGATATGTACTGCCATAGCCTTCTTTGTACTTTTCCGCACCGGTCGAGTTCAGTCGCTGTTCGGGCCGCGCCGCCCGCTCACCACCATCCGGGAAGATACAGACTTGAGACAAACCTTGAAATCACATAATGCGCCCACGGTAGGGGCCACACAGAATACAACCAGACCGCCGGGCAGCCCCGGGGCTGCCGTGCGAATCCCCCTGAGGTTTCATGAGTATTTAGTTGCCTGCAGGTGCAAATCCCGCGAGGTTTGGGCTGAATGAATCCTTTCCAGCAGGATACGATATGAAGCTACCATCAATCAGCCAGATTTGGGCGGATCTTCACCGGACTTTCCTCCGATTTCCAATGACAGTGCTCGGCGCGCTGGTCGTCACTACCGTCGCCATCACCCTGATCGAACACGAGGGGCCCGACCAACCGTCAATCCTCTTCAGCATTCTGCTGTCAGGGATCGTATCGCTTCCCCTGATGACCGCCCTGAAACTGACGGCCGAAAGCGAAGTCTCCGGCTCTGGGCGTCGGTGGGGCTGGCAGGCAATCGGCGTGGTTTTGATCGTGGCCTATGCCTTCACCGTGCCGACCGATTTGCCTCGCGCTCCGGTCGTCCACCTCTTCCGATTTCTGGCTTTTGCCGTCGCCGCCCTCCTTGCTCTTTCCTATCTCCCGTTCCGACGTCAGGGACATGCCCACGGCTTCTGGGAGTACAATCGTGCTCTTATCTTCCGCACGATCATTGCGGGTGCGTTTGCCGTGGTTCTTTTCGCGGGCCTGGGGTTGGCGTTGGCGGCCCTCGATAATCTCTTCGGCATGGATATCCCGACCAAGCGATACCCCGAACTCTGGGTCCTCATCCTCGGGCTCTTTGCCGTCCCGTTTGTCCTTTCCGGTATTCCCGAGGACTTGAATAATCTCGATCAAGCGGCTGATTATCCCCGGTCGCTGAGGATCTTCGGGCAGTATGTTCTCCCCCCCCTCGTGGTGGTCTACTTCGTGATCCTCTACGCCTACATCGCCAAAATCGTTATCACCTGGAACTGGCCCCAGGGATGGGTCGGTCGCCTCATCCTCGGGTTTTCCGCCACCGGTATCCTGGCCCTGTTCGTGCTCAATCCCTTGCGCGAGAAGAGGGAGACGCTTTGGCTGCAAAAAGCCTCGCGCTGGTATTACCTGATTCTCCTCCCCCTGATCGCAGTGTTGTTCCTGGCTCTCTGGCGGCGCATCTCCGAGTACGGCCTCACCGAGAGCCGATACCTGGGCGTGGCTCTATGCGTCTGGCTAGCTTTCATCGCCGGATATTTCCTACTAAGCCGCTCGAAGAGCATCAAGATGATCCCGGCCTCCCTCTGCGTTCTTGTCCTGCTGATTTCAGTGGGTCCCTGGGGAATGTTCTCGGTTTCTGAGCGGAATCAGGTAGAGCGGTTAAAGGCGACACTCGAAACGAACTCGATTCTGGTGGAGGGCAGGATCCAGAAGGCCCCCTCGCCGATATCCACCGATGACCAGGCCCGGATCAGCGGCATCCTTTCTTACCTGCACGAGGTCCATGGCTTCTCCGCAATCGAGCCGTGGTTTGCCGAGAACCTCCGTGCCGACTCGGCCGACGCCGGGAGCCGATTCAAGAGCCCGAACGAGATCGCGGACCTCATGGGGATCGAGTTTAATCCCTATTGGAGACCGGAGCGGGAAAGATATTTTGTCGTCTCCGTCAATCTCCAGACTCCGATCGCGACCGCCGGATACGATCACCTGGTGCGGGCCGAATACAATGGCGCCGCCGCCAAGGCCGACCCGGGCAAAACTCCATCCACCACCGAAGTTATCTCCCTGGCCGATTCGGTGATCCTGAGATTCACCGACGACAGCGATGACAGCACGCGCTCCTCCTCAGAAGCGAACCCCTCGATAACGATTCCGCTGCGCCCCCTGATCGACCGGATAGTCACGGCGCACGATGCGACCGGCGGTCGGCCGTTATCCGGCGACGACGCGACGTCTGAATTTGAAACCGCCGACGCCAGGATGAAAATCGTGATGATTGAAGGGCATTTCGCACGGCAGGAAGACACTGTCGTGGTGAACTCCTACTACTCCGCCCTGATTTTCTACTCGCGAGGAGATGAGCGCTGAAGGGGGCGGCGTCCCGGGAGTCTCGAATAAGAGCACCCCGTAGCTTGGGGCCTGTTGAAGAACCCCGGGTACGACTACCGGCAGTCATTGCGAGGAGCGAAGCGACGAAGCAATCTCTCTTGATGCCCGAGCCTTGGACAGGGGAGAGAATGCTTCGCTGCGCTCGCAATGACTGCTTTCCGGGTTTTTCAACAGTCCCCAAGCGGTGGGATCCCCGGATCCGCCCGCCCTGATCTCGTCTCGATACGGATTTGACTTCCCGCTCCCTCTCCCTAGTACAACCGCATCTCCCCAGGCTCAACCCGCCACAGCGCGATCCGAAATCGGAAGACACTTTTCGGCAACTCCGCCCACCGCGCCGAGACAATCAGCGTGTATTCATCCTCGAACCTCATCATCACCGATTCGGCTCCCGGGAACAGCACGGTCCGGTGGTGAAACGCTTCGTTGATATCGCTGATATACAGCGCTACCCCGTCGCCCACGGTGTCTGTCCGATGAGTGCTATCCATCGGGTGCGTGCTCACCGCGAACCTCCCCTGTGTCATCGACCACAACACCCGTGATCGATCCGGCGTCAGCACCGAATCGATCGTCTGGTGTGCCAGATTAATCGGCACGATAATCTCCGGATCGGGCCAGTCGGCGTAGACAATCGGGATTCTCAGGAGCGAGTCGGTCAGCGTGGTCAGCGGCCACAGGCGGATCAGGTGGTGTCGGAACAGCAAGTCGCCGTCCTCAAAGGCTGTGGCGCCCGTGTCGTCGACACGGTAGACCTCTGTGCCGCAGCGGTCGGGTTCGTTGCCGGGGTAGCAGTAGTCAATCACCTGGAAGCAGTGGTCGCCGAAACAGACCGATTGTACGACTGTCCGGTGCGGCCCGTTGCAGGAGCAGAGGAGGAGGATGATTACGAGGGAGGCAAAGAGCCACCATCTGCACGAGGGTGGCCCACCATTTAGGGAGTGTTGAAAAAGTCCCTGAATAGTCATTGCGAGCGCAGCGAAGCAATCTCTCCTCCGGCCAAGCCGCTGGTCCGATGAGAGATTGCTTCGTCGCTTCGCTCCTCGCAATGACTGCCAACAGCCGCGCTCGGGGTTATTCAACAAGCCCTTCACAGAGGGCGTCCCTCCGATTGATCTGATCTGTACGTCCATGGAATTCTCGCTCCTTCGCCGCAGCCGTCGCATTCAACCGCCGCCCCGGCGGGCGCCGGGCCCGCTCCCCACCATCCGTGAAGATACGCACTTGATGCAACGTCCGAAATCACATAATCGGGCCGCAATTCGGGGGATGATAGAAACAGGTCGCCCCCAGCTTGACGTGGGCATTCCCGTTCCGGGCTCTCGCCTTCACCGATCATCACCACATCGCAATTCACCTCTCGGCGTCGAATTCCTCTCTTTCAAAAAACGACTGTCCAAGAATGCTGTCATAATCAAAGATCCCCTGCTCCCCTATCGCCTGCAAAATCGACAGCAAACCGACAGAGATCGAGTGTCGGTCCACAGTAAGTATAGAACAGAGTGTGCGAAAAACAGAGGAAAGCGTGAAACTGAAGCACATGACATGGCGAACAGCAGCCAGCGTGTCCGCAAGACGAGAGACAGTGTTACCGTGCAGCCAGAGACCACTGGCTGTCAGCCCGACTTCTTTTCTGTCAGCCCGGCTCTCCTGTCAGCCCGGCGAAGGCCGGGCCCCAGTCACGCTGAGGTCTACCGTACGCCGGGACTACCAAACGAACCCAATTGATCCGGGAGTAGTCAGGCTCATTGGAGCCCGACAGGAATGTGTAAAGCACGGAATCTGATGTGAATAGGAAAAGAGCGACCATGATCAACGGACAAGAACAACCATCCGGAAACTTGCGCAAACGAACCCAACCCTCACTACTCCCCCGCCGGGAGCAGGTCCGGATCACTCCGGTCGATCATCTCAAGGTAGCTCACGCCTTTCGTACCGTAGTATGCCTGCGCCTTCCGATAGACCTCATCCCCCAGCGCCCGGTCAAGCGTCACAAAGTCGTATCCCATCTTCTGGATCTCGGTCAGCATCACATCGAGGAATGTCGCGTTGAGCCGGTTGGCCCGCAACTGGAGTATCTGTCGCACGGGCCTTCCCACCACCGCTTTGGCCAGGTCCTCCGCCTCCTCGATCTGGTCGAGCACGTGGTTGACATACTCGTTCATCAGCCCCTCGAGTTGCGCGTCGCTCGGCTGCGGTCCGAGTTTCGAAAATCCGAGGTTGTAGAGATAATCGTCGACGAGAATGGTCACATGCGCCACGATCACGCTGTTGTCCTCGAGGAACTTTTTCACCGCCCGCTGCGACTGCGGGGTCGGGCCATAGTGGAGGAAGGGGTACCGGAAGTAGCGCGAGTTCTGCCCGAATCCCTCGAGCATCTCCTCGATCGCTTCCTGCCCTGCCACGATATCCGCCTTGAAGGCCTCGACACTGATCTCGGCTGCTTCGTTGAGATCCATCTGCGAGTAGGTCATGCTCCCCAGCCGGTGGCCGTCGTTGAGCCAGTCGCCGAGCAGGTCATACGAGCCGGTCAGGTTCTGCCCGAGTACAAACCCGGCCGCCTTCACATGGTGCTCCTTGAGCACATACATGATCGGCACCATCACCTCGACCGAGGTCGCGGTGTCGAATCCCGCCGCCACCGGCATTTCGTCGAACGTGATGCAGATCTCCTTGCGGTCGCCCGCCCACGCCTGCGCTCCCGCAAGCATCACCAGCACCACTACCGCCCAACGCAGGGCGCGCCCGTATCCGAATCCCATGCTCATGTCTTTCCGACTCCTCACTTGCCTTTGACTGTCGTTATCATCATGAAGTTGGTCGGCACTGTCCGCCCGAAAGGCGCGCCGCCCGTTACAATCACCGTGTCGCCCGTTTTCAGCCCGGCGAACTTGCAGGCTACCGCGCCGACCACGTCTTCAATCTGCTCGAAAGACTCCGGCTGTGCCGCCTGCACCGGATATACCGACCGGAAGAGCGCCAGCGCCCGCATCACCGCCGGATCCGACGTTAACGCCAGTATCGGCAGCGATGAAAACAAGTTTGAGATCAGCTCCGCCGTAAACCCGGAGCTGGTGAACGCCACCACTGCTTTAGCTGTCCCCTTGTCCTGGATAAACCCCACCGCATCGGCGATCGCCTGGGGTATCCGCTCGGTGACCGTCCGCTCGACCCGCACCGTCTCCCGCGAGGGCAGCGCGGCCTCGGTCGCCTCGATCACCCGCGTCATCATCCGCACGGCCTCCAGGGGAAACTTCCCGGTCGCCGTCTCGGCCGAGAGCATGACGGCATCGACGTAATCCATAACTGCCGAGGCCACGTCGTTTACCTCCGCACGCGTCGGCCGCGGACTGAACCGCATCGATTCGAGCATCTGGGTCGCCACGATCACCGGTTTGTGGTGCCGGTTGGCCATCCGGGTGATGTGGCGCTGCAGCCGGGGCAATTCCTCGGGCGGCAGCTCCACCCCGAGGTCACCGCGCGCCACCATGACGCCGTCCGCAGCCGCCATGATTGCCTCGAGCTGGTCGATCGCCTCCCGCTTTTCCAGTTTGGCGATCACCCGCTGGGTGCCGCCCGCTGCCTGCACCAATTCCCGCGCCTCCCAGACATCGTCGGGGGAGCGCACGAACGACAGCGCGATGAAGTCCGCGCCGCAAGCGGCCGCAGTCGCAATATCTTCGCGGTCTTTGTCGGTAATCGTGGGAATCGGCAGTTTGACGCCCGGCAGGTTGATCCCTTTACCGCCGAGCAACATCCCGTTGGTCCGCGAGCGTACCCGCGCCCCGTCGGCGTCGCGGCTGAGGACGTCGAACAGGAACTGGCCGTCATCGACGAATATCTGGTTACCCGGTTGCAGGGAGGTCACTACGTCCGGATGGTTCACCCCGACCCGGCTCTGCTTCAGATCCGTTTCCCCTGCGGTCAGCACCAGTTCGGTCCCCTCGCTGATGGGCCACTCTCCGGCGAACCGGTCCAACCGGAGCTTTGGGCCGGAGATGTCGAAGAGGAGGCCGACGGGAAAGCGTGCCCGGGCGGTCGCCGTCCGAATCAGCTTGGCCGCCGCTTGAAAATCCCCGCTGCCGCCGTGGGAGCAGTTGATACGAAAGAGGTTAACGCCGCTTTCGACCAGCTTCTCGACCAGGTTGGTGTCGGCCACCGATGGCCCGTAGGTTGCCAGTATCTTGGTGTTCTTCATAGTCCTCTTGCTAGCGCCGCTTGTATAAGTAAGCAACTAAAAAGGAGTCACCCAACAGGTTCGGGCGTATGCTGGTGACCGATGTCACCTGTAGCGTATGTCGGCAAACCTGCAATTTTATTAAATAGTAACGGTTTAGGAGATTTCTTCGCCCCTCGGGTTGCAATCCTGACGGGATTGATTATATTGGCTTCTGTCAGGGGTGTGCCCGGGACGACTCCTCCCCGGGGTTAGGGATGAAAACCTAAGCAATGGATTGAACAGTGAGTAAGAGAGTCATTATCGCCGCTAACAACATGATTTTTACCTCCAAGATCATGACCGCTCTTGATACCCTTCAGGCCGAAGGCATCAAGGCGATCCGCTCGGAGGACATCTTCAACAAGGCTCACGATCTCCAGCCCGACTTGATCATCATCGATTTGAATCTCAACGGGATCGAAGCTCCAGCGCTCATCAACAAGCTTCGCTCGTACGGCGCCACCAAGGGCATCCCCATTGTCTGCTACTCGCCGCACGTGCTCAAAGACCAGATGCAGGCCGCCAAGTCAGCCGGCGCAACCGAGGTCTACCCTAATTCCCAGATGACGTCGCGGATGAACCAGATCCTCGGCAAGTACATCCAGAACTGACGCCATTCGAGTTCGCCTGCTGCCCGATCACCTCGCCTTTGCTTCCAAAGCATTCGTTGACCCGTTCCCGGAGGAATACCTGTGTCCGGCGTGCGCATGCTGGAAATGCACCTCGAGGTTGCCGACCTCAATCGCGCTTACGATTTCTACCGGCAACTGCTGCCGCACGAGAAGGTGATTCGCTGGCCCGATGGTCAGGCGCTGGCGCTGGTGATGCCCGACGGCACCGCGTTCGGGCTCTGGATGCAGGGCAAGCTCGGGATACACGATGGCCAGGGGGCCGCCCACCTCCACTACGCTTTCCAGATAGACCCTGCCGACTACGACACCTTCCGCCGCAAGCTTCTCGATCTCGGCGTGGAACCCAGGGAGTACGAGTGGCCGAGCGGACAGCGTTCGCTGTACTACTTTGATCCCGACGGCCATCAGGGGGAGTTCATGACCTGCGACTGGCTTGGTCTCTCAAGGTAGATTCTCCATGATGGGATCCCGGCAGCCGGAACACCCCAGTTTTCCCCCGAATTGGTACGGTTTTAGCTTTTCCCGACGACCCTTTTGTCCTATACCTGACGTGGATAGGATCGTGTGAAAGGACTCTATGAGACGGTTCGTGCACTTGCTCTTTGCCCTGCTGCTGGGATCATGTGCCCAGGCGGTTGACATTGACTCCCTGCTTGTTGCCTCGATCGGTGGGACCGACGCTCGGACCACATTGGCCGGGCTACAGTCTTACCGCACTGAGGGCAGCGCCAATCTTAACGGCCTGACCGGCGAGTATACGCAGGTGTTCGCCGCGCCCGACCGCTTTTACATCGAGATCCGTATCGGCGGCATGACTCTCGTGCAGGCGTATGACGGCACCACGGCCTGGAAACGCGACCACAACGGGCGGGTCTCCGAAGTCGAAGGGATGGAACGACGTCAGCTGCTGACCCAGGTCTACCTTGCGTCCTACTCGTTCGTTCTGCCGGACCGGCTGCCCGGCGGCGCCGGGTACCTGGGCGACACCACGAGTAATGACACGACCTGGCTCCAGGCCGCCATCTATCCGTTCGGCACCGACACGATCATCATGCTCCTGGATCCCGGCACCGCCGAACCCGAAGTAATCGTCGAGCGCATGGACAACCTGACCGCCGTCACCCGGGCGAGCGATTATCGGTCAGTCGGCGGCATTCGGATGGCCCACCGCGCCCGCACCGACTTTCGCGAGGTCCCGCTGTTTACCGAGATGATCACCCGGTCGGTCGAACTCGATGTCGAGGTGGATCCGACGCTCTTCGGCATGCCGACGGCTGCTCTGGGGACGGTCGATTTCCGTTTTTCGGGCGGCGCCGATTCGGTTGTGATTCCGTTCAAGTACCACCGCGGCCATATCTGGCTGCAGGCAACCGTGAATGGCTCGATGGTAGCCTGGTTCATTCTCGACTCCGGCGCCTCGGCCAACATGTTCAATGCCCCGGCGGTGGCCCCCCTGAATCTTTCGCAGAGCGGATCTCTGCCGGCGGTTGGACTGGGCGGGGTGGACGAAATCCCGCTCGTGCGCACCGATTCGGTCACGATCGGTTCGCTCACGCTCCTGAACCAGATCGGCGGGATTATCGATCTCGCTGCAATCGGCATACAACCCCCGGCCGGAGCGACCGCGGGCGGGTTGCTCGGTCATGATTTTCTCTCCCGGTTTCCGGTCCTGATCGACTACCGGGACTCGACGCTGACCGTGTATGATCCGGCGACCTATAAACCCCCGGATGGCGGTACAGCCCTCGACTTCCACCTCACCCTCCTGGTTCCGACTGTCCGGGCGAGCGTGAACGGTATCGAAGGGGATTTCATCATCGACCTCGGCAATTCGGTCGGCCTGGTGCTCCACAACCAATTTTACCGCTCCCGCGGGCTGGACACGGTGTTGACCGATATTCAGGAGCTGGACCGGAGCCTGACCGGTGTCGGCGGCGATGCCCGGACCCTTTCGGCCACCGTGCCGCGGTTCCGGCTGGGCAATATCCAGCTGGAGAACCTGCCGACCATTATCCCGGAATCGACTCAGGGGCTGTCGGGCAGCGAGGAACTCGCCGGCAACATCGGAAACCTGGTCCTGGAACGATTTCGGGTACTGTTGGATTACACTGAGAGCCGTATTTACCTGTATCCCCCGAGTACACCGTGAGCGCCCCTGCGGACGTTCATGCGCCGAACATCATGGGGATATGGGTGCAGTAGTGCATACTGAGAATGGATGGGATGTCGATACTAGCGCTGAGGTCCAGAAACGCCGCCGGCGGGAGTCACTCCGGGCAGGGCGGCCACGAGTATAGTCAATCGAGGAAGAGCGGCATGTACAAACATCTCGCCATAGTAGTGTTCATGGGCGTCATTGCGCCGGCCGTGGCGTCGCAGGGAGCCGAACCGGACTCGGCCGCGGCCGAGAGAGGGTTCTTCAACACCCACCAAGTCGGCATCCGTCTGGGCGGCTGGGCGAACCTCGGCGACATGCCGCCGGAACGCGACACCGCGGACGCCGAGGAGATTTTCGAGACCAACTTCCACGACGCCAGTTTCTACTTCGAGGGTTACTACGCCCACCGTTTCACCCGTGCCCTGATGGGGGAATTCTCAGTCGGCATCGTTAACCGCGGCTCCGTCACTTTTCGGGTCGAGGACCGCGACAACGTAGGCAACGTGATTCTCTACACGGTGCTGCTGCAGGCCAAGCTGTACCCGCTGGCATCGACCGGCTGGACCGTTCAGCCCTATGTGACCGGCGGGGGCGGGTTGTTCTACGGCCGTCGTTCGGTGCAATTCACCTCATCCACGGACTACTACTACTACCCTGAACTCGACGAGGAATCGGCGACCGATTTCAACTATGCTGTTGGCGGCGGCTTTGACTGGCCGATCGCCTCGCAGATCGGACTCGATTTCAACATCAAGTACCTGCCGATCGAGTTCGGCGATCCGCTCATGACAATCGAGGACTATGGCGCACTTGCCATATCCATAGGTGTAAAATATCTTTATTCAGGTTCTTCAAAGGAATCAGACCGTAATAGGAGGATGTAATGAGAGTAGCCATCAACGGCTTTGGCCGAATCGGGCGTCTCGTGCTGCGCGCCGCCCGCGGGACCGACATTGAGTTTGTGGCCGTGAACGATATCACCGATGCCGCCACTCTGGCGCATCTGCTGAAGTACGATTCTATCCACCGCGGCTATCCGGGCGAGGTGAAGGTCGATGGCAACTGCCTCGTGGTCGACGGCCGGGAGATTCCGGTGTCGGCGCAACTCGATCCGGCCAAGCTGCCGTGGAAAGAGCTCGGGGTCGATATCGTGCTGGAATGCACCGGCAAGTTCACGAAGAAAGATGATGCGATGAAGCACATCCAGGCCGGCGCCAAGAAGGTGCTCATCTCCGCTCCGGCCAAGGGGCATGACGGCACGTTCATCCCGGGCATCAACGACAACCAGTACGACAAGAAGAATCACCAGGTCATTTCGATCGGTTCCTGCACGACCAACTGCCTCGCGCCGGTGGTGAGAGTACTCCTGGACAACTTCGGCATCGAGAGCGGCTTCATGACCACCATCCACGCCTACACGGCCGACCAGCGGCTCCAGGACGCTCCGCACAAGGATCTGCGCCGCGCCCGTGCCGCCGCCCTGTCAATGGTTCCGACGACCACCGGCGCCGCCAAGGCGATCAGCGAGGTGATCCCGGCCATGAAGGGCAAGATGGACGGCGTGGCCATCCGCGTTCCCACGGTCGACGGTTCGCTGGTCGATCTGGCCGTGATCCTCGAGAAGGAAGCGACGGTCGAGGCCATCAACGCCGCGATGAAGAAAGCCGCGGAAACCCCGGGCTTCAGCCGGGCCTTACAGTACATGGAAGACCCGATCGTGTCGGTTGACATCATTGGCAACCCCCACGGCTCGATTTTCGACAGTCAGTTGACCGCTGTCCACGGCAAAATGGCGAAGGTGTTCAGCTGGTACGACAATGAGTGGGGTTTCTCCAACCGCATGGTTGACATGATGCGGATAATGCTGTAACCATTCTGACCGGAAAGGAAGCAGCCATGAAGAAAGTGACCGTAAACGACGTCAACTTCCGCTCGCAGAAAGTCCTCGTGCGGGTGGATTTCAACGTACCGATTGAGAATGGCGAGGTGAGCGACGATCGGCGCATTACCGAGGCGTTGCCAACCATCCGGAAGATAATGAAGGACGGCGGTCGGACAATCCTCTGCTCCCACCTCGGACGTCCCAAGGGCAAGCCGGAAGAGAAGTACTCGCTGCGACCGGTGGCCAAGCGACTGAGCCTGCTGCTCGGCAAGGAGGTCATGTTTGCCGAAGACTGCGTCGGTCCCGAAGCTGCCAATGTCGTCTCGAAAATGAAGGACGGCGATGTTGTGCTGCTGGAGAATCTCCGCTTCCATGACAAGGAAGAGAAGAACGACCCCGAGTTCGCTCAGCGACTGGCCTCGCTCGCCGATACGTATGTCAACGACGCATTCGGCAGCGCTCACCGCGCCCATGCCTCCACCGAAGGCGTGGCGAGGTTTTTCCGTCAGGCGATCGCCGGCTACCTCATGGAGAAAGAGCTGAACTACCTGGGGACCGCCCTGGAGAACCCGCAGCGTCCGTTTGCCGCCATCCTGGGCGGCTCCAAGATTTCGGGCAAGATCGATGTCATCACCAACCTGATGAACAAAGTCGACCTGCTCCTGATCGGCGGCGGCATGACTTTCACGTTCAGCAAAGCGATGGGCTACCCGATCGGTGATTCGCTGCTCGAGGCCGACAAGGTCGAACTGGCCAAAGAGATCATCCAGAAGATCAAGAGTTCGCGCGCCGAGTTCGTCTTCCCGGTCGATGCCGTCATCGCCAGGGAGATCTCGGATACCGCCGAGACGAAGGTGGTCGATATCGACAAGATCCCCGAGGGCTGGAGGGGGCTCGATATCGGACCCAAGACAATCAAGTTGTTCGAGGAGAAGCTCAAGTCGGCCAAAACGGTGGTGTGGAACGGCCCGATGGGCGTGTTCGAGCACAAACCCTTCGCCGAGGGAACGCTGGCGATCGCACGCCTGCTGGCGACGCTGACGGGGCAGGGAGCGACCACTGTTGTCGGCGGCGGTGACTCAGCCTCGGCGGTGAAAGACGCCGGTGTGGAGGCGAAATTGTCGCACATTTCGACCGGTGGCGGCGCCTCGCTGGAATTCCTCGAAGGGAAGGAACTGCCCGGTGTGGCAGCCTTGACCAATTTCGGGAAGACTGAGGCTGTGCGCTCATGAGGGGCCGGAAACTCATTGCCGGCAACTGGAAGTGCAACGGCACGATTCCTGAGACAGAACGCCTGCTGCGGAGCCTGTTGGACAGCCGGTGGGACACCGCAAAGGCCGAGGTGGTTGTCTGTCCGCCCTTCACGTCATTGCAGTTTGCGGTTAATCTGCTGAAAGGCAGCAAGATGGCGGTCGGCGCCCAGAACATGACGGAACATGAAAACGGTGCGTACACTGGCGAGATATCGGCCGACATGCTCTTGACAGTCGGGGTGACCCACGTTATATTGGGCCACTCTGAGCGGCGGCAGTACCACCGCGAGTCCGATCGTACCGTGAATGCCAAGGTCCGGACGGCATTGCGCAAGGGCTTGATACCGATAGTCTGTGTCGGGGAAGAACTTGAGCAGCGTCAGGGCGGCGGCACAAAGCAGGTTATCGGCACGCAGGTGGATACCGGCCTCTTGGAGGTGGAACCGGACGCACTGAAGCGCCTGGTGATCGCGTACGAGCCGGTTTGGGCCATCGGTACGGGCAAAACGGCCACGCCGGAAATGGCTCAGGAGGTGCACGCGTTCATCCGGGAACGCATGACCGCACTGTGCGGCCAGACGGTCGCCTGCGAGGTCCCGATCCTCTACGGCGGGTCAGTGAAGCCGGACAATGCCGCGGAACTGCTGGCCGAACCGGATATCGACGGCGCCCTGGTAGGCGGAGCGTCATTGAAGGCGGCCGATTTTCTGGCGATTATAAACGCTGCCTGATACGGAGGTTTATTACTTGTTCGTAGCACTGATCATCTTCCACGTGCTTGTGTGCATCGCCCTGATCATCGTGGTGCTGCTCCAATCGAGCAAAGGCGAGGGCCTGGCCGGGAGCGCATTTGGCGGTGGTGGCGGCTTAGGCGGCGCCGTGTTCGGCGGCCGTGGTGCCGGCTCGTTTCTGAGCAAAGCGACGACTGTTCTCGCGGTGCTGTTCATGCTGAACTGCGTCGGCCTGGCCGTGATGTCGGCCAACCGGAGCGGACGCGTGGCCACAGCCCCGGGTGAGGTCGAATCGGTTGTCACCCGCGAGGCCCAGAAAGCCCGCGAGCAGTCGATGCAGCAGCAGCAGCAGCAGCAGCAACAGCAGTCCGGAGACTCTCTGCTGAATCTGGATGTCAACCCGGTTACGCCGCAGGGCGACAGTCAGTAAGAGCCGGACCTGCCGGGAACGACTCCCGGCCGTTCTTTGACATCGTCAGTTCCGCGGATGTGGTGAAACTGGTAGACACGCTATCTTGAGGGGGTAGTGGGGAAACCCATGCCGGTTCGAGTCCGGCCATCCGCATAAATAGAAGAAAGCCCCGATCAATGATCGGGGCTTTCGCTTGCCTCGTTATTGGGACCGTGATCGGGTCTACTCCCCCTTCGCCGGCTCGGGGTGAATCGTAATCCGCTCTATGAGGGGGTATTTCTGATACAGCAGGCGCTCCAGTTGCGAAACGGCGCGATGCACGGTGGTCAGCGAATCATCCCCCCGGAAACTACAGGTAATGCTCATGTGATATCGTGATCCGACTCGCAGGAGTTGGCAACGACTGCAGGCGGCCACGGCTTCGTGTTTTTCGATATCCCGCCGGACCGCTTCCTGCAGACCGCGATCATCCGATACGGCCGCCTGTTCCACGCGAGGCGAGCGCTCTTCCATATGAATAGTCACGGCGCCGATCGCGGGCCATTCCCGGCGAATTTCCGCTTCAATGCCGGAGGCGACGTCGTGCGCCGCCCGAAGGGTCTTGCCCGGCTCAAACTCGAGGTGGAACTCCACGGCCGTGCGCCCTTCCACCTGGTGAATCCGGACATGGTGCGGCTCGGGGAGGCCGGCCCGGGTCACATATATTTTTATTTGCTCCTCAAGACGCTCATCGTCGCGGCGATGGGGCTCGCCGTGTACGACCACGTCGGCCTCGCCGACACACCGGCGGACCGCGGCCTCGACCTCCTCCATGATGCGGTGTGCGTGCTCAAACGACACTGTGCGGTCGATTCCGACCACAACATCGGCAAAAGTCTTATCGCCGACATGGCGGAGGCGGAGGTTGCTGACCGCCTCGATACCGGCGACGGCGCCGATCGCCGTTTTGACCTGTTCCGGCACATCGTGCGGTACCCTGTCCATGAGGGCGTCAATCGTCCGCCGTCCCAGCCGATAACTTACGACCAGCACGAGCACGGCTACCCCGATCGCGGCGATGGCATCCATCCACGGGTAGCCGGCCGAGACAAAGAACAGGCCCAGGAGCACAACCAGAGATGACCAGATGTCGCTGGAGAAGTGCAGAGCGTCGGCCTCGAGCGCCTGACTCTTGTACTTTCGGGCGACCCGGCTGAGGGACCGCGCACGCCCAAAATCCACGACAATGGCAACCGCGATCACGCCGAAACTCCAGACATTAGCTTCGACCTGCGGATGCACGGCGGTCAGCCGGTGGATTCCTTCGTAAATGATCCAGCCGCAGGTGAAAACCAGCAGGAGCGTTTCGAAAAGCGCCGAGACATTCTCGATTTTTCCGTGACCATAGTGGTGGTCGCGGTCAGCCGGACGTCCCGAAATAGACACGGCGAAGAAGGTCATTACGGCGGCTATGAGATCGAGACCGGAATGGGCGGCTTCGGACAGAACGCCGAGGCTGTTGGTCTCCAGACCGACAATCAGCTTCGCGGCCGTAATGAATAGTGCCGCGGCCACGGACCAGAGCGCAACGCGCTTTTTTTCTGAACTCTGAATCGAAGCTTCCAACCGAAATCCCCATATCTTCACAGCTTTGGCGACAGGCGACCGCAATTCGAACGGCACAAATAGTCGACTTCCTGCCCCACTTGGCAACTAAATTGATTGCCTCGGCTCATGCCCGGAATGAGCTTTCCACCCGGCCGGGCGGCGGGCGATGATCCTGTTGACGGCGTGGCGGTGCGGGATGCCTCCGGAGCGGCAGTCGAATATCTCTTCCGAGCTGGCGAGCATCTCCCAATCCCAATAGTGCGCCATGAGCTCACCCGAGCGGAATAGCCGCACGCCCGGCTGTGCGTCGGGCGACGGCGGGATGAACGGCTTTTCGATCAGAACGGAGAAGGCGTTGATCCTTCCCGCGACGGTCGCCTCGCGGTACTCATGGAATTTCGCCGTCCGAATCTCCGGAGGCAGGTAGTGCAGGGTCCCGCTGGAGAAGAGAACGTCGAACGAGCGATCCGGCGTCCAGAGGTTGATGTCTGCTTCGATCGTCGTCACCGTCACACCGCATTCCTGCGCCAGCCGGGCGGTCTTCTCCAGGCCGGCGGATGAGCGATCGATGGCCGTGACCAGAAAGCCGTGTCGGGCGAAGTGGACAGCGTTGCGCCCTTCTCCGCATCCGATATCGAGGAGACTCAGCGGGCGGTCCGGCGGCGACTGCACCAGATTCAGGAGATCCCGGCAGGACTGCGACGGCTCCTTGCCCCAGTAGTACTCCGCGCCTTCATACTGCTCCTGGTAGAGATTGCTTTCCGGCATAAAAAGGCCTCCCGAAACAAACAGCCTATTCTTCTTCAGGGGAAGTATACGGCTGTTTGGTTCGGGAGGCAAATCGAAGCTCTTTGGGAGGTTGGCCGCCGCGGCTGAAGAGCGAAGCGCGCGGCGGGGATCCGGAGAAACCGGGCGACTGCCGCAGGGTCAACCTCCCGTCACAGCTCAGCCCCGTCTCAGCGCGTTCATCAGTTGCTCTTTGGACATGCCCGAGCGCCCTTCGACATTGGCCCGTCTGGCCCGCTCGTACAACTCCTGCTTGGTCAGATCGTCGAACTGGCTCGTGCGGGTCAGGCTCTTGCTTGTCGAACCGCCCGACCGGCTCCGGGGATTGGAGTTCGTGAAGGTCCGGTGGGACGCACTCGACGGATGGCGCTTGCTTGTGCTGCTTGTGGAACTGCTCTTGCCGGACGAGTGGCTTCGTTTCGACCCGCCCGTTTTCTTCTTGTTCGGCATACTCGCTACTCCTCCTTTTGTGGACTGTGAGTGTCCGTTACGCCCGGTGCGAGATCCCGATGTCAACTAGTTATAACGTTGGCGGTTACCGGAGTGGTTCCGATCGGCGCATAATCGCTGGAGTTAGTCCATTATTTAGCATCGGCAGCGAAGAGGTGCGGGGGCCTTCTCGGCCAGTGAAGGCCCCTGCTCAGAGATGTGAGATGCCCGCCGATCGCGCGGCGGCACGAAAAAGGGAAGTGTCCGCGAGCCGCTCATAGCGAGCGGCGGCGCTTACCACTGGTTGTCGACCCACCACTCCGGTGCAAGGCGGGCCGTAATTTCCACAATTTCGCGATCCTGATCATCCAGCGCCCCGCGCGAGATCAGGCCTTCGAGCGCCTGGTTCAGGAGCGCCACTTTCTCCCGGATCGGCACGAGCGCTGGGTAGTACTCGTTGTTGAAGAATATCCGGTAGCGACGCTCTCCGCCGGTATCCTCGAGCATGCGGCCGATTGCCGCTTCGAGCTGCTGGCCGTGCAACCCCTGGAATTGCTCTTTCGGGGATGCCATCAAATCCTTCGTGCGCGCCAGGGATGTCCGGCAGGCGAACTCCATCTGCCAGACTTCGGTCAACCCGAGCGAATTTATGACCAGTGTCGCGACGTTGATCCTCTTCGTCTTCTCGTCGAAGGTCACGCCTTTCATGAACGGCAGGTAGACGCTGTCGGTGATTGCCCCGAATGCGCTGATGCCGCCGCCGTACGGGTTTTCAATGATGTCCTTGATGGAGAAATACGGTTTCTGCTGGAAGCGGGCATCCTGGATCATCATCAATTCGTCTTCGGTGTAGTGGAAGCGCTCGTTCCACAGCTCTTCGGGGGACTTGCCGCTCTGAGTCAGGGAGTGATGGCTGGTCAGCATGCCGATGGCCTGTCCGCCGCGCCAGACCAGGGGGAGGGCGCCGACAACCCACTCGGCCGAACCGCCGATCTCCCCCACCATCGAGTTGAGCTGCCGCCCGTTGGAAAACCGCACGCCGTCGAGCCCGAGCACGAGTGCGGGGAACAGGTCGCCGTCGGCGTCATAGGGGATCGCCACCCCGGCTTTTCCGAGCACGTCCATGGCCGGGTAGTGGCGAGAACGGTCGATGAAGAAGGCGCTGAGTTTTTGCAGGTCGCCGTGGCCGTAGCTGTCCGCGATCAGTTTCGCGGCATCCAGGAGCGTTCCCTCGCGCGGGTTGAACTCGTCAAAGTGCGCGCCGCTCAGCCAGCGCTGCACGTAAATGTCGGGCAGATGCCGTTTCACCTGCGACTCGATGAGGAACATGCAGGTCATTGACGAGTGGAGTCCCTTGACCGACTTGGTTGTCCCGTCGATTACGTCGTTTCCCATCGACAGCAGGGTGACATTTTTCCCGAGGTCCAGGCCATATCGGGCGCGGTGTTCCTTCTTGCCGAAGAGTGCGCCGACGGCGATCGTGGGGTTGCCCCCGGCCTCTTTGCCCGGTTTCGCCCGGACGCCTTCGGTAATTGTCGACTCGATCAGCACTTCCTCGCCGATCGACAGCGTCTCCGTTGTCGTCTGGAGGACTTCCGCCATGACCTGCGCCGAGGTCCGGTCGTTCCCCCGCTTCAGTTCGTTCTTCAGCTCGTTGGTCTGCTGCTCCTTGGGCACGGCGTTGAGGCTGCCGCGGCCGTGGAGCGCCACGGTCACCGCCGAGAGTGCGGCCGAGAGCACCGCGGCCTCGCGCAGTTTTCGGTTGCGGAACGCCCCCAGATTGGACTTGGGATTGAGCTCGTCGGCAAGGCAGATCGCTGTCCCGGATACCAGTTCGATATCATACATACCGAACACATGGTGATGGTGGAGATTGATTTCGATTACCCGGTCCTTGCTGAACGGGTACATCTTCTGCATGCCGCAGTACTGAATGGGGTTCTGACCGACATCGAACCGAAGTGCGTTATCCATAGGTATTGAAATCCTTTGTCTCTTCGTGCCACAGTTACGGCAGCGTCTTCGCGACACCGTCTCTACCGTGAGATACGTCAGACCGGCGCGAATCGCAAGCAATTTCCGGCCTAAGGAGCCCTATGGTTCCCCGGCCAATAAAGAAAGCCGCCCTCCTGAATGGGGGCGGCTTGAGAGATCAGAGCATGAACTCGGCGATGTATCAGCAGGCGGCCGGTGCCGGTCCTGACTTGAACAGGAAGTTCACCAGGTAGGTCAGATCGGCCACGTTCGTGCTCCCGTCACCATTCACGTTTCCGTGCGACGGGCAGCCGGGCCCGGGGCCGGACTTGAACAAGAAGTTGACCATGAAGGTCAGGTCGCTGACGATCACCTTCGTGTCGTTGTTTGCGTCGCCACGCATGACACAGCAGCACGCGTCGCCGACGCCGTCGCTGTCCGTGTCCTGCTGGCCGACATTGCTTACCGTGGGGCAGTTGTCGACGGCGCAGGTGTTGGCCGGGAAGCCCGGATTGCCGAATCCGTCAGCATCCGTATCGGTGCAGTCATCGCACACGTTCCCCAGGCCGTCGCCGTCGGCATTAGCCTGGTCGGCGTTCGCCAGCGTCGGGCAGTTGTCGACCGCGCACGTGTTGGCGGCAAAGCCCGGGTCGCCGTAACCGTCGCCGTCCGTGTCCGTGCACTCGTCACAGACGTCGCCGGCACCGTCACCGTCGGCATCTTCCTGGCCGGCGTTGGCGATCGTCGGGCAGTTGTCCAGATCGTCGTCGAAGCCGTCGTTGTCGCTGTCGACAACCACGCCGGTGAGGGCGAAGTGGAGGAATATCGTCGTATCACCCGGCAGTCCCGGCTGGTACTCCCAGATCACCTTGCCACCACCTTCGCCGATGTCGGAGGAGCGGTACTCGTTTACGACATAGTCGGCGTTGCTGATGACGCTCGGGGTAGTCCAAGTAGCGCCGCCGTCTTCGGTCACGGTGATGTACAGCTGGTTGTTCGCGATGTAGGACAGAATGAAGCTGCTGCCCGAGATCAGCTGAAGGCGCGGGTAGCGCTCGTCATCGGTCGTCGCGATGACGACGCTGGTCTGCAGCGTGTCATAGCGGCCGGTCACTGTCGGATCAAACCAGAGAATGATGTCGTGATCGTTCGGCGTGGCATCGGCGTAGTACTCGGTGGCGATGAGGACGTTGCCATTGTTGGCGGCCACGGCCGGATACCCGACATGTTCGCCCGGATCGAGGGCGTAGCTGAATCCGCCGCTGAAGAGGGTGTCATCGGGGTTGCCGAAGACGTCGCCACGGACAAACAGCTGCCACTGCGTGTCGGTGGCGTCGTAACGGTCGTACGCGGCATACGAGTACTTCGTCACTTTGTCGATATCGCAGGTGGTCGAGCGGCACCCATTGAGGTCGTTGTACCAGCTGATGGTCGCGAAAGTGGACGAGTCGGTCTGGTAGAAGAGGTGCGGTGCATCGTTGCCGACCGCCGGTGTCCCGTAGGTGCTGCTGTGCACCATCGAGATGATACCGAAGCGGTGGTCGCCGGGGGCCGCGGTGAAGATGAAGCTGTTGTCACAGGCAATGTCAGCCATCTTCATGTTGTTCCAGCCGTACTGGGTCCAGTTCCAGGAACTGAGAGACCATGTGGCGGGGTCGCTAGCATCGTAGAAGCGATGCAGGTAGGTCCGGCCGCCGCCGTTGTTCAGCGGGTGCGGCACGAAAGTGCCGTAGAAGATCGTATCCTGGCCCCAGTAGTCAACCGAGCTGTACTTTGACCAGAACAATCCGGTCCACCAGCCGGCCGGGCCGAACGAGGCGCCGTCATCGAGGGATGACTGCCAGTACAGTTGCGAGTCGAGGCCGTTGTTGAAGGAGTAGCCCAGCATCAGGAGGTCTTTGCCGTTGTCGGCCAGCGCGGGCCAGCGGGAAACGGAGTCGGATGGCTGGGTGGCGCTGCATTCGATGATATACTGCCCCTGGTTCGGGGTGAGCTGGTAGTCGCCGTCGATCACGATGTAGTAGGTGACGCCAGCGTCCATCGGCACGTTTAGGAGAGTCGAGCGCGGCTGGGCGCAGGCCGTGGCGTCGAACCGGTTGCAGGCGATTCTGGTGGTGGCGTCGGTTTCGTACACCCAGAGCCGGGTGGCGAACGATGATTTGCAGAGGGTGATGTCCACCAGTTCGTTGACCGATGGTGTGTAGGAGAACACGACATCGGGACGGGCCGCGGTGTTGATACCGTCGCACGCCTCGGAGTAGTTGTCGGCATATCCGACGGTGGTACCGGTATCCACGAAGGGCATACCCGGGATGGCGAACGCCGTGGCGATGTCCTCGCCCCCCTGGCTCTTGTTGGTGAGAGTGTAGACGATTTCCGGTTCGTCGGCCGGGGCGGTGTACGTGAGATTTTCTCCCTGAACGGTGAGGTGCTGCGGAGCACTGGCCGCCTTCGTCTGCGGCGCGTCGACCATGATTCCCTTGAGGTTTCCGGCCGACACCGGTCCTGCCTGTGCTGCCCACACAAGACCGGGCAGGCACAGCAGGGTCAGGCCTGCAGCCAGAAGAACTGCGTGTCGTGCTTTCATAGCTCTTTTCTCCATAAACGGTTTGCTTTCCTCTCAGAGGTCGCTTCTCGCGGTGAACTACCAGGCAGTATGTGGTGAGGCAGATTCTCCTGGCGGCAGACGCGCACACGCCACCCCATCTTGCTCCTTTCAAGAGGGTATTTCGCCAGGCATGTTCGTAGAAATGACGGCGGATCTACCCTCAATATACTATGTTCGACAAATTCGTCAATAACATGACCGATAATACCCTCCCGGCGCACTTCTGACGCCGTCACTCCGATCTCCACAGTGCGTTTTTCGACCACCCGACAGAAGCCGCAGCGCCACCGTAACGCATTGGAGTGCATTGACTTCTGGTATTCTTCGGGCGTCAGGTGCGACCGCTGCGACTCATACGCCGGCCGCAAAGAGCCGTCCGGCTGAGGCTTCTTCTGCTTTGGACGGATCTTCCTCCAATTTTGGTTCAGCCGGTTTTCGGGAACGCAGAAATAGCGCTTCCCCGTGGCTCTCCTGGAACATGGACCGAAAAAGTTCCCCTTGCTTTTTCTCAAGAAAGTCGTTCTTTAGGGGTAGTACCGACAGAATACGGCAGCCGCCGTGACTGCTTACCTGCAGTTGCGCCTACGGAGAGAGACTGCTTTCAACACGCCCCACGCTGGGCGGCAGCCAAAATAGACGGACGAAAAACAGGGTAGTGACCTTTCAATGGAAGGTGATATCGGATGGTAAAGCGGATATTGCTTACACTCGCAGCGGTACTTCTCTGTGGCGCTGTCCCGGCCATGGCGGCCGGAGAGAAGATTGACTGGCAGGTAATAGCCGGCGGCGGCGGTGACGGATCGTCGACCAGCTACCGCCTCAGCGGCACGGTCGGGCAAACCGCAGTCGGCGCCGGTACGTCGACCTCCTACAACCTCTACCAGGGCTACTGGCAGGATTTTGGATCGGGCGGCTGCTGCGTCCTGCGCGGCGATTTGAACGGCGATGCGAAAGTGATCGTCAGCGACCTGACCTTCATGGTCAACTACCTGTTCAAAGCAGGTGTCGCGCCGAGCTGTTTCGAACACGGCGACGTCAACGCCGATGCGAAGATTATCGTATCTGACCTGACCTATCTGGTCAACTATCTCTTCAAGGCAGGGCCCGCGCCGCTGGCGTGCTAGGCTTGTCCGACAGATAAACAAAAAGCGGTGTCAGCCGGTCGGCGGACACCGCTTTGTTTTTGGGCGCACCGGGTCAGGTGGAAATGCCCAGATTCTGTATCATCTTTCGCAGATTAGCCTGGTCGAGCTTCAGTTCCCTTGCCGCCGCCGCTATGTTTCCCTCAACCCGGTCCAGTACCTGGACGATGCGCAGGCGCTTGAATTCCTTCACCTCGTCGGTCAGTCCCCCGGTGTCGTCGGAGGCAAACTGGCTCTCATAGTCGAGATGGTCGGCCACCTCCTGCTGCGTGATATAGTGGCCGGGGGAAAGCTGAATGAGCGATTGCACGGTATCGGAGAGCTGGCGCACATTCCCGGGCCAGTCGAATTCGATCAGGAGCGCCCGGGCGGCCGGTTCGAAGACTTTCAGGCCAAAGCCGTTTTCCCGGCAGCTCCGCTCGATGAAGTAGTCCAGCAGATCGGGAATGTCCTCGCGGCGGTCTTTCAGGGCCGGCAGCTGTATGGTCACCCCTTTGAGGCGGAAGTACAGATCCTGGCGAAACATTCCCTGGTCGACACGGGCCGCGAGATCATGGTGGGTGGCGCAGATCACCCGCACGTCGACCAGCCGGCGATCGCACGTTCCGACGGGGGTAACCTCGCCGTGTTCGATCGCCCGCAGAATCTTCGCCTGCGTCCCGATATCGAGGTCGCCGATTTCGTCGAGAAAGAGCGTGCTGCCGTGGGCCGCCTCGAAATAGCCGGTTCGATCGGTAACGGCGCCGGTGAAAGCCCCCTTGGTATGGCCGAACAGCTCCGCCTCGACCAGGGTCGGATCCTTCTGGCTGCAGTTGAAAACCATCATGTCCCGGTTGGCGCGCTGGCTTCGCTGGTGCAGCGCCCGGGCCACCAGTTCCTTACCGGTTCCCGTTGGACCGAGAATCATGACCTTTGACTTGGTCGGGCCAATCTGCTCGATCCGCTGGTACACTTCCCGCATTACCTTGGATTTGCCGACCATGCCGAACCGCTCCCGCGCCAGTTCGATCAGGTCGGAGCCGACTGTCCACAGCCGGTGATACGACACGGCATTCTTAACGGCTCGCTGCAGCCGCGCCGGTGATTCGTTCTTGCCGATATAGTCGAACGGGCGATACGTGCGGTCGATCTCCTCTTCGGAGTAACTGCCGGCGAAACCGGTGTGAAAGATGATGGGGATTTCGGGGGCGATTTCTTTGATCCGATCGGCGGTCTTCAATCCGTCCATACGGGCCATGCGAATGTCGAGAACAATTGCGTCGAAGTGCGGTGATTCGCCGAGCTTGCGCAAGGCTTCCGCCCCGGACAGCGCCGTTTCGACTATGAAGTCATCGATGAACTGCTCCAGTACGGCGGCCACGACCAGAGGGTCGTCGTCGACTATCAGTATCTTACCTTTATCTGTTGTCATACAAACACTTAACCTTGGTTGCCGGATGGGAGCAATATACCAAACGTCGTTCCTCTGTCAAGAGCCGTTTCGATCGTGACTTCTCCGCCATATAACTCGACAATGCGCTTCACGATCGCGAGGCCCAGCCCGGTCCCGTGGGCCGGTTTTGTCGTGAAGAACGGCTCGAATACCCGCTGCTGCACTTCGAAGGGAATTCCCGGCCCGGTGTCGCTGACTTCGATCCGGACTTGAGCGCCGCAGGGCACGGCACTGATGGATATCCGTCGATCCGGCATTTCGGCCACCGCGTCGATTGCATTGATCAGCAGATTGTTTATCAGGCTGTGCACGTGCACTTTCGACATCATCACCGTCAGTCCCGCCGGAACGCTCACGGAGGTCACCACAGCTGTCGCCTCGATACGGTCGCTATTCTGGTCGACCGCGTCGTGCACCATAGCGGCCAGAGAAACCTCCTCGACCTGCCGCTGCATGTCCAGCTTTGAATACTGGTTCACCATCTCGGTCAGCGTGATGGCTCGTTTGACGGCGGTATCGGTCATCGCAAGAAGGCGTTCGGTGCGTGCGACATCACGCACATCGGCACCGGCGAGCAGCGATCGCAGTTTGTCCAGCGAGACAACCGCCGGATACAGCGAGTTGTAGATTTCGTGAGATACGCCTCCTGCGATTTCGCGCAATTGGCGATAGCGGGCCTGATTGGCGCGGCGCACTTCCTCCTCGGCCTTCTTGCGCTCGGTGATATCGATCCCAACTCCACGCAGGCCGACGGCAACGCCGTCCCGGACGATCGGACTGGTGTAAATCAGCGAGGGGTACGTGGAACCGTCCTTCCGCATCTGAATGTACTCATCCCTGATGGACGGGGCTCCCTTCAGGGCTTCGCGTAATTCGCGCCAGATCGCATCCCGCTCGTTTTCGGGGAAGAACTGGTCGACGAAGACGCCGGCCCCGAGGTCCTCCGGCGTGTATCCCGTCGCTTCGAAACCGTGGCGGTTGACGTAGGTCAGCCGGCCTTCTGCGTCGGTCTCGAAAATCGTCTGCGGCAGCAGATCCGCCGTGTCATGAAAGCGTTCCTCGCTCAGCAGCAGAGCCTGCTGGGCTTGCCGAGCCGAGGTGACGTCGTACGCAATGACCAGCGCCGCCGTGGTTCGGCCCGAGACATCACGATAGGGCTGCAGGTTATTGTAGAACCATCGCCACTCGCCGGCCAAAAAGACGGGGGCTTCGCTGACAAACTCACGGTCATTCTCGATTACCTGGCGGACATTGGCCATCTGACGATCCGCCAGTTCTTTCGGGAACACATCCCACTGCGACTTACCGACGAGTTCCGGGGGGCTGCAGCCAGCCGCCCGGGCGGCGTTGCCGTTGGCGAAGAGAAACGTTCCGTCGTAGCCGACCAGTGCTATGGAGGCCCGTACGTTTTCGACGAGCAGGCGGTACCGCTCTTCCTGCTGACGCAGGGCTTCTTCGGCCGCTTTCCGTTCAGAAATGTCGCGCGAGACGATACAGAGCACTTTGCGCCCGGCGTACTCGACCACGTTAATGCCAACCTCGACAGGTATACGACGACCATCGCGCGTCCGGTAGTAGCGCTCGCGCAGGAAGGACAAGCTTCCTGCGGCGACAAGATCCATTTTCTCCCGCACGTCGTCGCGCTCGTGGTCGATGAAATCGAAGACGGTCATGTCGCGCATCTCGTCCGAGGTGTAGCCGAGCAGTTCACACAGCGCCGGGTTGGGTTCGATGATGCGACCGGTATCAAACTCAGCAAGGTAGATATTGTCGGCGGTCTGCTCCATCACCGCACGGTACTTTTCCTCGCTTGCCGCCACCGCAGCTTCAGCCGCCTTACGTTCGGTGATGTCGATCATAACGGTCAGCACGAACTGCCTTCCCACGATACTGATCAGCTCCCCGGAGAACAGCCCATCCAGCAGCGCTCCGTCCTTGCGTCGGATCTGGAATTCATAGCCCGATATCTGGCCTTCTTTGGCCAGCCGCTCGCCTGCGGCCAGTTGGCCGGCTCTGTCCAGAACGAGTTCGAGTTCGGCGGGCGTCTTCCCGACCAACTCACTCTTGGAGTAGCCGAGCGTCCGCACAAAAGCGTCATTCACGTCGGCAAACCTCTGGTCCGGCAGCGTCTGCAGCGCCATGAGCGCCGGACTGCTGCGGAAGAGTCGTTCGAAGCGCTGCTGTGCCTCCTTGCGTTCCGTGATATCGTGGCCGATGGCGACGGCCGTGGTCATCCCGGTGTGCGGGTCTTTCAGGATGGAGTTAGACCAGAGCACGGTTCGTTCCTCGCCGGCGCGCGTAACAAGAATCCCTTCGTAGCGGTCGGACGGGTGTGCCATGATCCACTTCGCGAAGTTATTCAGTCCCTCGTGGCGCTGGCGTTCGGGCAGGAAGAGCTCATACCACACCTTGCCGAGCACTTCCTCCCGGGCATATCCGGTGAGTCGCTCCAACTCGTCGTTGAAAACGACGATCCGCGCCTGATCGTCCAGGCAAACGATCAGGCTGTTGGCGGTTTGCAGCAGCAGGCGGCTGAAGTCACGCTCCGCCCGGAGGTCGCGGTTGGCCTGCGCCATGTCGAGATACGAGCCGATCATGGCGGCGGCCGTGCGCAGGAGGCGGATGTCCTCCTCGTTCCAGAGCCGGGCCGACCGGGTGTCGTCGAACCCCACGAAACCGTACCACCGGCCGCCAACGAATACCGGCAGGGTCAGCACCGATCGGATACCCAGCGGCTCGTTCATATCCCGGGCCGCACCAACCATCTGGTTCACCACCCCTCCGGCCGGGTTGCCCGCCGCCAGCCGATCACGCATCCGCTCGAAATTCGGCGAGTATGGTACCCGTTGGAGCTTGGGATCATGCAGCAGCGAGAGTACCCCCTCCCGGCACACTTCATGCGTCTGCCGGGCACACAGCCCGAGGTCAGGGTTCTCGAAGTTTTCGTACAGGTAGGCGCGGCAAGCGTCGGAGGCCTCCAGCAGACGCACCAGGGTCTGGGTGAGCGCAGCATCGGACGCCGGCGCCTGCAGCAGTGTCTGCGAGCAGGCGGCCAGGCCCTCCTCGTACCGGAGACGCGTCTTCAGCCGCTCCTGCGATACGTGCCGTTCGGTGATGTCCTCGGTGTGTACGAGAACGAGATTCGGCGGCACGAACACGTAGTGTACGAGCATCCAGGCCGTTTTCTGAACTGTCTGGAAGGCATAGTGCATTTCGCGTATGACGGTTGTGCGACTTTCGCAGCAGGTTTGCATGTCGTCTTGCATCTGCGACCGCTCTCCGTACAGATCCGAACAGCGGCTGCCCACGATTGACGCGATCTTCCCTTCCGTCGCTACGACAGCGGCGTCATTGTAGTCCACCAGCACGAAATCGTCTTCCGTCCGCTGCCACGTGTAGGTCGGGACCGGCATGCCCTTGAACTGCGCTCGCGCCTTCTCCTCACTTTCGCGCAGCGCTTGGTCGGCCAGCTTGCGTTCCGTGATATCGTACACGGCGCCATCGATGAAACTGACCTCTCCGTCCGGGCCGACCACACACTGCCCCCGTTCATGGACCCAGTGGATTTCCCCTCGGCGGTCGCGCAGGCGGTATTCGATGGAGAAGGACTGCTGGCTGGTGATGGCCGGGCCGATGGCGGCGTCGAGGGCCGGAAGATCATCGGGGTGGACCAGGTCTCGGTATGGCTTACCGCCGCCGGGCAGAAAGACAGCGGCGGCAAAGCCGGTGATCGATTCGATTTCATCCGAGACAAAGTCCATCGGCTGTCCCGGTTTGGGCAGGGCACGGTAGATTGCCGCGGGGACGTTGGCGACGAGTGTGCGGAACCGCTCCTCGCTCTGGCGCAGGGCATCTTCGGCCTCAAGACGCTCCGAGATGTCCCGAAACAACCCCTGTATATACGATTGCCCCTGAATTTCTACCAGAGCCGCGCTGATCTCCACCGGCCATCGCTGCCCATCCGCCCGCCAGATGTCCGCCACCTGCGGAATCTGCTTTCCCCCCTGGTCAACATACTCACGGAACATACTGGCGTACTTCTCCCGCGATTCCGCGGGATGCAGCTGTGTCTGGTGCTTGCCTATCAGCTCACTTCTGGGGCAGCCGAACAGCTCTTCTCCCCGACGATTGACATCGACAATGATCCCCGTCTCGGTCTCGGCAATCACCACGGCGTCGCGAGCCCCCTCGAAGAGCAGGCGGAACCGCTGCTCCGAATTGCGCAGATCCTGCTCGGCGCGCACTTGATCGGTGATGTTTCGTGCCACCGCCAGTATCTCGTCGCGGCCGACCGGCGCCATACGCATCTCGTAGTGTCGCGACTCGCCGTGGACTTCGAGTGTGTAGTTGATCGTCTGCAGAGTCTGCGTCGCCAGCGTGCGCTCGACACAATCAGCCGCCTGTCGAATCAATTCGGGCGAGGCCCAGGCGCTCATCGGTCGATTCATGAACTGGTCCGGACCGACCGCCAGCTGGGAGCGATCGCCCGCCCAGTAGTCGCGCAGTACCAGGTTTCGATCTATGCGAAACGCCAGATCGGGGGTGGCGTTGCAGAACGCCAGAAAATCCACCTCGCGGCCTCGCAGCCGCTGGAGCACCTTCGCCCGCCGATAGTTGAGCGCAACCAAAAGGACGAGCAGACCGATTACGGCCCCCAGCAGATGCACCCGGTACTCGTTGAGAAAGGCGTTCAGGTAGGACGCGAGTCCCCGGTGACGCAAAGTAACCACATACGTCGAAATGCCGCCGCCACTAACAAAGGAGGCTGCCTGGCGGTCGGCGTCGTATTCCAGCAGATCAGTGATTCCAGCGCCGGTCGGACTGAGCAGGGCGAGCTGTTTTAATTCGGACGAAACGACAACTGTTCCGATCTCGGAATTGAAAACCCAGACTGAATCGCTCATCCCCGGCAAGGCAATGGTGGCCGCATGACATTGCAGACCACTCGGCTCCGAATTCGCCAGAACTTCGAGCCGGTCGTTAAACCGCCAAACCCGGCCATCGGTCGTGATTCCCCACAGCCCCCCCTTCCCTTCAGCCGCCAGCGGACGCCACATCGAGCGTATCGGGTTGGGCAGCGACGGAGTCGAAGCGACCACCTCGCCATTGATCCTCAGAACCGAAACGCGAAAATCGTTCGGCGGGAAATCAACGGTGTCCTGCGGCGCAACGAACGGAACCTCGTGGGCCACGAGAAACTCATCCGGAGACGAGGTGGGCAAAATGTGGATGTGCCCGTGGTCGTTGGCAATGACCCGGTGCAGCCGGACCTGTCCGGCGCGATCGACGACCGTCACATACGCCCAGCTGTCGCTGAACAGGCTGTCGGACACGCCCTGCTTTGGATTGTAGGAAGCGAAGATGACGCCCGGATCGGCAGAATCCCCACAGGGATACAGGCCACCCCAGCCGACCCCGGTGGCCACCGGGAGCGACCATTCGATCGCCAGTGCTTCAATATCGATACAGAACAATTCCCGCGGCGTCAAATCGCGTCCGGCGTTAACCAGAACGAATCCCTCTCGCCGGCCGTCGTAGTCAAAGTCGGTTATCGCCACGACAGCCAGCTCCGGCTCCCAGTTACCATCCCCGCTGTGATCTTCGCCGGTGGTCAGATACAGCCATGAGACGGTGTCGCCGAACGGCGACAAGGTCGCGGCAAAGGCCGAATCATTCCGAAAGCCGGTCGTGAATACCCGTGCGTCCGTGAGACTAGAGCCGAAGAAAATCCGATAATCGTTGAGCACCATTCGGATCGGATTGTCGTCGATCACCAAGCGGCGGGTGAAGTTGTCAACGGTGAACGAAGCCGGGTTATCGAGTGACGGCACCGGATTGTGAGCGTAGATTACGATCGCGCTGTCACCGGGAAACAGGGAGGGTTTCAGAACTGAGAGCGCCCGGCCAACGACACGACTTGCCGGAGACGTCGAGGCATACTCTCGAACAGTCACCTCGTACGGCAGAAATACCGGACTATCGGTAGTGGAGACCTTGAGTTGCCTCGCCGGCGGCCCCGCGGTTACGACCACGGCTGCCGTGGCGAGCAGCACAGTCGTCAGCACGGCCTGAAGGGCTCTCATGTCCATAAGATATAGTGGGGTCTGAAAAATCCAACGCTAATTCCGGCAGACCGGCGGATAGGCCTGAACGGTAAAGACCCTCCGGTCGTCGACCGGAGGGTCTTTACTAAATGGAGGAAACCCTGCCTGTTGGGCTTGAGCACACGGGAGGGGGGACAGGCAGGGTTTCTAGGGGGCTTTTCTTCTGCGCCCGCAGATTATATCTTTTGCGACCGCAGTATATATCTTTTTTCGTCAATGTCAACTGTTGATTAACAGATTCTCATACCCTTTGTCAAGAAAAAATACCCAATTTCCGTGCTTCTGAATCCAGAAACGCCGAAGTCCTTCTCTTTGTTCCCGGAGAAGAACCGTGAGGTTGAAGATACTCTTCTGGATCTCGCCATCCTGACAAGTGATGACAGCAAAG
Organism: Candidatus Zixiibacteriota bacterium; assembly: GCA_041742355.1. Lineage (GTDB taxonomy): Bacteria > Zixibacteria > MSB-5A5 > GN15 > FEB-12 > JAGNLV01. Next base: position 61,786 of record JBGSIV010000157.1, on the reverse strand, counting down.
CACCACTGCTATCCACAACAGACACTTACACCCGACTGCGGGCCTTACCAGTAGAGCTGTCGCTCAGTGCCAACTTAGACAGAAGTTAGAATGAAGATGGCCCAACGGATATACTTTCGACCGCACAGCACGAAGTGGTCTTGCCGCGGAAGCATGGTTCTTATCACGTCGGGTCATTCCGGGTGGCCGGGGATCTTCCGCAATCGGGCGCAGAATCCGCGCCAGTGCGACGCTTCGTGCGTATCCCACTCGTCGCCATTCAAAGGAAGCACGTACTCCACTATGAGTCCTTCTGCTCTTGCGATTCGCAGCAGTTCCGGGTGTCAGCCGTTGGGCGTGGCGGCATCAAGACTCGGCCGGCGGAGGATCTTATCTTTCGGCGGGGGATTGATGATGTCCTGGTTGCGCTCGGTGATACCCCAGATCTCGCAGCGTTCCTTAAGCATGCGCTTATGAGGACTACCGCAGTCCTGTTTCCCTAAGAAGAGAGGCAGGTCGGATGACCTGCCTCAGGAATGTCACTGTACAGGGGACCGCTACTGCCCCATAAACATCATGGGATTGTCCGATTTGGTGTAATCCGCCGGGACTTCGTAGACTCCCGCCGGCGGTTTGCTGTCGGCGTTGAACTCGAGCAGACGCGACACCGCCTTCATCGTCATCCCCATCATCTCGGTGGTCATCCTGGTTTCCACGGAGAGGCCATCGAGCTTGCGCGCCTCCTGGTAGATCTTGTCGGCGTTTGGCATGAATGCCAGCGTTTGCATCATGATGGCCCGGTACATGCCCCAGTCGATTTTGACATCTTTTGTGACCCAAGTTTCGGCCGTGATCTTGCCGCCCATGGGCATGGTCATGATGACGTTGAACTTGCGCGTGTTCCACTCGCCGATCTTCTTAGTCGAATCGGTTGCCTCCACCACGTAGGTGACGTCACCCATCATCTGCGACATCATAGTACGGATGGAGTCCGCTTTGGCCTTGTCCGGTCCGGCGATGCTATCGACCATCGTGCCGAGCATGTCGGCCGGGAATTCGGCATACGCCTTCTGGTCCGGCTTCACAAAGTAGAATTTCCCCGCGTCGGTGTCGAGGATGACTTTCTGGGACGATCCGAGGATCGTCGCTGCCTTAGTCGGGCTCACCCAGAGTTCGCTGGTATCGCTTTGGGCCGGTCTTGTCTGTCCGCCCATCTGCATGGCCTCGGTTTCAGTGACTGTCTTCAGGTACGCATCGGCCGATGCCACTGCGGGCATCAGCAACGCCGCCGCCATCAGGGCGACCAGAACGCGGTTCCACTTCATAGTACTCCTCGATATGGTTTTGAACGCTAGTGTCGGCAAATCACCGCACGGTGAGTCCGGCCGAGCAATCACTACTTGACTATCTGGATCACCTGTTTGAACTCGTCTCCCTGCGCCACGACGAGCATTTCGAACAGCGCCATCTCGACGCTCGTGAGGCGCGCGCCGGCCTCCTTGATCACCTGGATACCCAGTTCGCGATTGGAGGGGATGCGCGACGACACGGCATCGGTTACGAGGTGCACCTGGTAACCGTCGCGCAGCAGATCCATCGCGGTCTGGTATACGCACACGTGCGTTTCCATCCCGACGACCAGAACCTGGCGCCGTCCGGTTGCCTTTAGCCGTGCAGGAAAACCGCCGTCGCCGCAGCACGAGAAGGTCTTCTTGACCAGCAGTTCCACGCCGTCGAGCTGCTCCTTGATTTGCGGCAGCGTTTCCCCCAGCTTGTCGGGCAGCTGTTCGGTCCAGAGAATTGGCACGCCGAGTGCCCGCGCGCCTTTGATCATGCGCACGACGTTGGTAAAGAAGGTCTCCCGATCGTGCATAAGTGTCGCGAGCCGCCCCTGGACATCGATCACCACCAGCACGGCATCGTCTTTTGAGAGCATTCGCGGTCTCCTCTATTCAAAACTGCTCTTAATCCTGCTGCCAGAGTACAAAGATAGGACCCGCGACCCGGAGTGCAAGTGAAGACTGCAACCCGTCGCCGGCGTCACCGGCGCGGCGGATTGGGTGGTCCCGGTGGAAGTCGGGAGAGCAGTCCTCCGACAAACTCCTGCAGTACATGGCGGTCGGGCGCCAGCGCGGTTATTCGCGCACTCGTCCGACCCTGCTCGTCTCGCTCGAAATTCACCGATGTCCGCAGCGCGTACAAGAGCGTCGGCGAGTCAAGATCCTGCACCGGTGTCTCCACCTGCACGATCCGCATATCTGGCCGCAGCAGGAACTCACGAATCTCCGATGCGAATTCCGGATTCTGCGCCATTACCTGCAACGCCAACCGGGCGATCCGGCCGTCGGTCGGTTGCAGCGAAGCCGGATCGACCCGCAGATCCCGCCGCAGCGCCTGGACCTGTTCTTCCCGAAGCGTGTGCTCCACAACGCCATCGGCGGCAAACGGTTTGGCAACCGTGTTGAGCATTTTCACCGCCTCGCGATCTCCCAGATCGGCGATTTTTTCGCGCACATCATTATTGTCCACTTCGACTCCTTTCGTTTCCCTTTGGCCGAACCGCTGCCCCCCCAGTCTTCCCCATGCATGCCTTTGGAAACAAGGGCCGGTCGGAAGCCCAGAGCGAGCGCTCAATACCCACTACGCCCTAAACCGGACTACAGGGAGGTCAGTTTCCCCGTTGCAGGTGTTCATTTGTCGATCAAAATGCTCGGCTTCCGAACAGCGAAATCGGGTGTTTCGGAAGGCACTCGCACGCCTCGCGAGCCTATCGTGCTTCATGTCAATGCCTTACGCGACACTGGAAATATTTTCCGGGCCCGCACCTGGTTTGCGAGGTATCTCTCGGCATCGATCTCAATTGCTCCGACGCCCTTGAAAGGAGGACGCGGTTATGCGAAAAGCTACCATCATTCTTGCCAGCGTACTAAGCATCCTGGTCGGGTGTTCGCAACAGAACCCGATCGGATCCAACAATACCGTTCCCGGCACCGATACCTACCTGGCTTTGGCCGCCGGTATTATCCCTGATTCAATCCAGAGCGCTACTTTGTACCTGTACTGCTCCAGCCCGAGCATGCAGACGGTCAGCTTGCACCGGGTCACCAGTTCCTGGTCGGATTCGGCCGTGACCTGGGCCAATTTCGGCGGGGCGTTTGACGCTGCCGCGGAAGGCTCGCTGGTGGCGAACGCGCCGGGGTGGAGGACCGCCGACATCACGCCGCTTGTCCGCGGCTGGATTCGCGGGCAGTATGTCAACCACGGCCTGCTTCTGGATCAGGCCGCATCGGCACCGCGCGGGCTGTTCTTCAGCCGCGACAACGTCTTCATGAAGCCCTACCTGGTCGTCTGCTATGCCGGGCCGAACGGCGACACCTGCGAGCAGTTTCCGGTCATGCATGATGCCTCCATCGACCAGAGCATCCCCGACGGCAACTACGGGTTCGCCGAGGTTCTCTTCACCGGGTACGCCGCAGTCGGTTCCGAGTACCAGGGCCTTGTGTACATCGATCTTCCGCTCTACACCCCTCCCCCGAGCGACACGACGTCGACCGATCCCGGCAGTGACACCACGATCGTGATCGACCCGAACGACTCCACCGGCAACGGTGACCCGGGCGACAGCACGGTGATTGAGGAACCGGTCGATCACGGCTGCACCCGTTCGGCCAGCTGGTGGCTTCGCCACAGCGGCTGCGCTCCGCGCGCGAAGATCGATTCGATAACGCCGCTGCTGCCGATCTGGCTGGGTACGCCGGGCGGGCCGCAGAGTGTCGAGATCAACAGCAACTGTGAGGCCAAGGAGTACCTCCTGCGTTGCCATCGGGCGAGGCTTTTTGCGGCCATGAAGCCCCTGTTCTCCGAACTGCTGGCAGCCAAGCTCAACATTGCCGCCGGCGCCGACGACAGCGCTGTGGCGGAGGTCATAGTTGCTGCCGATCAGTTTATCGGCAGCAGAGCGATCACGAAGCGAGCGGCGCTCACGCGCAGTGAGATGCGTCTCGTTCACCAGTGGCAGCACATTCTGCACCGATTTAACGTCGGTGAAATCGGTCCCGGCTCCTGCGGGCTCAATCGCAGCAACCTCGAACTGTCCGAGGGATAGCGGCAACCGGACCGACAACAACCCTGATAGCGCCGGGGGGTCAGTTCCCTTCCGGCAGCTGCAACGCGACCCTACCCCTGACATGCGGGCGGGGCACCTCACGGCCCCGCCCGCGATTCATTGCCCTCGGTTCGCGGCGACACCGTCATTGGTCGCGTCAGACGTGGCGTAATTTCCCTTCCACGAATTCCCGATATGCCGCGACAAACCCGGCGACGGTTCCTTTGCCTTTCCGGGTGTTATAGTGCTCCTTCCAGTACGCTCCCAATCCCTGAGTATCCTCCGCCGCCGGCAACGGGGCCGGCACGGCATGGTAGCGCAGGCGGGCGAAGAGAATCGCCAGCCGCAGATCCCACTCCAGTTCATCGAAACACCGGTTCTCGATCTCGGGGAAGCTCCCCAGGTATGTCTCCCGCAGCCATTCGAATGTCGGCCGTTCCATCTGGAACACTCCCAGGGCCAGCCCTCCGCCGACCTGCCGCAAGCATGTTCCAAAGCGGCTTTCGACAGCCGCGGTTCCGAGGAGCAGATTTTCGGCGGCCTCCCCGCCGAGGCCATAATTCGCGAGGACGCGCCTCATCAGATCGGCGAACTGGTTCACATGAAACGCCATCGGCCTTCCCTCCAGTAGCAGTGAAGTGACGCTTGGATCGTCTTTCTACTGGTACTGCTGCCCCCCTAGATCTCCATCGATTGTTCAATGAAATTGCGTGAAGGGAAGCGGTCTCGATGGGCCAAACGGGACAAGGTTACTTCTTGCGGGCGAGCGCCTTGGCTATGTAGGCGGCGGCGTCGGGCGTCTTGCAGGCGGTGTCGCCGTGGTCGACATCGACCGGACCGATGCGGGCGGCGGCCTCGCAGGCGGGGCGCGTCAATCCGGCGCGGTAGATCCCAATGGCGATGAGGGCGTTGTTCATCGCCTGCCGGGCCCGGTTGGGGGAACCATGGATCTCCCGTTCTATTGTCCCGAGGAACGCTTCGCACTCCGCTTCGGTGATTTCCCCCAGCCCGTCTTTGAGCATGGACGCAAGCATGGCGTACCCGGCCTGCCGGACAAACTCCTGCGTGCTCTTCATCCACCTGGTCATCAGTTGTTTGGCGAACGGTGTGCGTGCGGCGGCCGACGCCACGTAGTCGGCGAGGACGTGATAGTCGGCATCCTTCAGCCACTTCTCGATCGTCGTTTCGGCCATTTTGGTCGGATCGGCGATCATGGCCGCGAGGATCCGCGCATCGGCATTCCCCGATGCCCAGAGTTCCTCGGCCAGCGGCTGGTTCGTTCTGATCTGCTTCTTGAACTTCGCCAGGGCGGCGAAACTCACGCCGAACACCTCCCCTTTCACTCCGTGGCGGCGGTAGGTGTTTGCCGTCTTTTCCGATCCGGCCTGCTGCAAAGCGGCCATGGCCTGTGTGTAGTTCATCGTCGCGCCTCGCTTCTTTGGATAATAATGATCCATAATATATGATCTCTGCCGCCGAGCGCAATACCGCTGCGGCGAAATGTGATGGTGGACCTTTGAACGTGATTCCCCGGTGAGCAGATTTTGCGCTCCCCTTTTTTCCGCGACATGAAACTTTGCGCAAAACGGTTTCGTAAGTAGTTACCAACAGGATGAAATCCCCGGGGAATTCCGAACTTGGGTGCCGCTTCGGAACGGCATTCGGTCAGCGCCACCGGCCGCGAGGCCAGAGTGGATAGTAACTGAGAGGCTTTGCTCGAATGCGAAAGGGGCGTGTCGATGAGTACACGCATAATGAATTGGGGAACTCCTGCAACGATGTTCGGTCTCGTGGTGCTGCTCGTGGCCGCTTCGCCGGCGGCTGCCTCGGATATGATGCCGGCACCTGACTTTGCACCGGTGTTCAAACCCACTCTTGCGGTCAACAGGACTACCACGGATATCGATATCGACGGTAACCTCGATGACGCCGGCTGGACGAGTGCCGTGCGCACCGACCGCTTTGTCGAACGAGACCCCGGCGATATGGTCCCCCCTCAGGTCCGCACCGAGGTTCTCGTCACCTATGATGACAAGAATCTCTATGTCGGTTTCATCTGCCACGACGATCCTAAGGCTATTCGCGCCACCATGGCCCAGCGCGACCACTGGGGCGGCGATGACTGCGTCATTGTCATGATCGATACGTACGGTGACGCCTCGGTCGCCTACGAATTTTTCGTCAACCCATACGGCGTTCAGCGCGACCACCTCTGGACCCCGACGATCGGCGAGGACGCCAGTTTCGATCTGATCTGGAACTCCGCCGCCAAAATCACCGCCACCGGCTACCAGGTTGAAATCGCCATTCCGTTTTCCGGCATCCGCTTCCCGGGCCGCGACGCCCAGGAGTGGAAGATGGATTTCTGGCGCAACCGCCCGCGCGAGTCGCAGTACCAGTACTCCTGGGCCGCGTACAACCGCGGCGAGCAGTGCTGGCCCTGCCAGTGGGGAACCGTGACCGGTATCTCCGATGTGCAGCCCGGCAAGGGAGTCGAGCTCCTCGCCTCGGTCGTGGGCAACCAGTCCGGGCAGTTAAACTACGATGGCACCCGGTTCGATTTTGACAACGCCGACGTTGACGGTGATCTGTCACTCGGCGGGAAGTACGCGATAACGTCGGGCATGACGGTCGAGGCGACCTACAACCCCGACTACAGCCAGATAGAGGCCGATGCCGCGCAGATCGATGTCAACTCGACTATCTCGCTGTTTTATCCTGAGCGGCGGCCATTTTTCCAAGAAGGCTCGGACATATTCCGCACCCTGTTCAATTCGTTCTATACCCGTACCGTCAATGATCCCGACTATGCGGTGAAGTCCACCGGACGAGTCGGCCGCGCGACCATCGGCTTCATCAGCGCCAAAGACAATACGTCCCCCTATGCTCTTCCGTTCGAGGAGTTCGGAGGGATGATTGACGCGGGCGAAAGCTACGTGAACGTCCTGCGCGGCGCGCTCTCGTTCGGTCAGAACGACCGTGCCGGTTTCATGATTACCGACCGCCGCTTCGAACACGGCGGCTACGGCACCATTCTCAGCGCAGACGGCCAGCTTCGCCTGTCACAGAACTACAGCGTGGTTGGCCAGTTTGTCGGCAGTTTCACCGGTGAACCGGATCAGGCGATGGGAACCGAAGGCCTGGAAGGCCTGACTTTCGACGGCGGCAAGCATACTGCCATCCTCGACGGTGAGTCGTACTCCGGAACAGCTTTGATTACCCAGTTCCGGCGCAACGGACGGCACCTGAACGTCCGCCTCAACTTCGACCAGGTCGCTCCCACCTACCGGACCCAGACCGGGTACGATCCCTGGAACGACTACCGCAACGGCTTTGCCGTGACCTCGTACACGTTTTACAGCGACAAGGGCCTGATCCAGCGGATCACGCCGAGCTTCTACGCCGAGCGCCGCTGGAACTACGACGGCAAAATCAAGTGGAGCCATGCCACGGCGGGGCTCGACGCCAACCTCCGCTTCTGGCAAACCTACGCCGGGCTGCAGTACACCGTCGGCTCCGAGAACTGGAGCGGCGTCCAGTACGACGATCTTTGGACGGCACAGATCAATCTGGGTAACCAGATCAACGACGCCCTGGGCTTTAACTTCAATTATCAGCTGGGCCGCGGAGTCGCTCGACGGCTGGGAGAGTCAAGCCACGAAATCGGCGGCGGGATCGGCATGTCCGTCAAGCCGATCGACCGCCTGACGATCGAGCCAAGCTTCAGTTTCGCCCGGGCAACCTCGGTTACGACCGATGAAGAGCTGTATGAACAGCACATCACCCGCACCCGCTTCCAACTGCAGGCCAATCGCGAGCTGTCGGTCCGTCTGGTAGTGCAGTACAACGACGGCTGGGAGACGTGGGACGTCGATCCGCTGCTGACCTACCAGATCTCTCCCTTCTCGGTCTTCTACATCGGTTCGACTTACGACTACGGCAACATGACGGCCGGCCTGGACGCCCCCAGCGACTGGCGGCTGACGAACCGGCAGTTCTTCATGAAAATACAGTACCTCTTCCAAACCTGATCCCCGTCAGCGGGACTCTCTCTCGGAAGCGGGACCCTCACAAGGGTCCCGTTTTCATTACAGGTGTGCGGGGGAAGTGAGCCGATCAGTTCAGGCGCCAGATGGCGAAATTGAGCGCGGTCGCGTAGGCGACCCAAATGAAATAGGGCACGAACAGCCATCCCGCCAGAGGGACCCGGCGGCGGAATAGCACCATCGTGATGGTGATCATCAGCAGGAGCGCCGCAATATCAATCAAAGCGAAGAGGATCTCGTGGCGGCCGAAGAACAGCCAGGACCAGGCGCCATTGAGCGCCAGTTGCACCGTGTAGAACCCAAGAGCTCCTCCGGCGCCGTGAAACCCGTAGCGTCGCCAGACCAGCCACGCCGCGAAGGCCATGGAGGCATACAGGAAGGTCCATACCGGCGGAAAAACGGCACTTGGCGGCGTCCACGCCGGTTTGGCCAGCCCGGCATACCACTGGCCCGGCTCAAACTGCGAGCCGAAGTAGGCCACAGCGAAGGTGACGGCCATCCAGCCGATTAATCCCCCGATGCTCGGCAGGAGCGCCGGCGCCGGACGTTGTTTTCGATGCACTCTGCTCATTCGATTCTTCCAGTTCCGTAATGCCGTTGAAGTGGCGATGTTCCCGGCCATTCCGGGCAGGGTCGCCGACATTGCACTTGGCTCCTGGCGCTGAACATACGATTTTATCCGTTATGGATCCAGTTCAATCATCGACTTCGGTCCGCCGGGCCGCAATTATCGGCGCCGGTGCGGCCGGCATTTTCGGGGCCATTGCCCTGGCCGAGGAGGTCCGTTCCCGAAGGCTCGGCGATAAGATCGCGGTCACGGTTTTTGAAGCGACCGGCGATCCCCTGGATAAGGTCCGCATTTCCGGGGGCGGGCGGTGCAATGTCACCCACCACTGCTTCGATCCGGCGGAACTCGTGAAGAACTACCCGCGCGGCCACCGCGAATTGCGCGGGCCGTTCAGCCGTTTCCAGCCGCGGGATACGGTGGCGTGGTTCGAGCGCCATGGCGTCCCGCTCAAGGTTGAACCCGACGGCCGGATGTTTCCCGTAACCGACAACTCGCAGACCATCATCGACTGCCTCCTGACCGCGGCCCGCGATCTCGGTGTAACCCTTCGTCTGCGCACCCGCATCAAGAGCATTTCCCTGGCCGAAGATCCGTCAGTCGGACGGTTCATCATCGAGCTGCACGACGGTACGAGGGGGCCTTTTGATCAGATCCTCCTTGCGACCGGCAGCAGTCCTCAGGGCTACCGCCTGGCCCAATCGCTCGGGCACACGATAGTACCGACCGTTCCTTCCCTTTTTACCTTCAAGGTCACCGATCCCCGTCTTTCCGATCTGGCCGGCATCAGTTTCGAGACCGTCCACCTCGTCCTGGCAACTAGCAATCGCCGACTGGAGCAATCCGGCCCGATGCTCATCACCCATTGGGGCCTGAGCGGGCCGGCGGTCCTCAAGCTCTCCGCCTGGGGGGCGCGCGAACTCCACGAGACCCATTACCACGCGGAGCTGAAGGTCAACTTCTCCCCGACACACTCCGCTGACCAAATCTTTGACCTCCTCGTCGCTCACAAACAAACCCACGGCCGCAAGCTGGTCGCCGGCGACAGCCCTGTTTTCCTGCCGAAACGCTACTGGGCCCGTATCGCCACGACCGCCGGCATTGCGGAGTCTGCCTCCTGGACCGAGATCACAAAAGCCCAGCTCTCAGCGCTCGCCGCTGAAATCACCGGTGCCCGCTTCACTGTCGTCGGCAAAGGAGTGTTCAAAGAGGAGTTCGTCACCTGCGGAGGAGTCGATCTGCGGGAGGTTGACTTCCGCAGCATGCAGAGCAAGCTGCGGCCCGGGCTCTTCTTCGCCGGTGAGATTCTCGACATCGACGGCATCACCGGCGGCTTCAATTTCCAGAATGCCTGGACCACTGGGTGGATCGCCGGAAAGAGCATGGCCGGTCAGCCATAGCTCCTCTTGATCCCACGTCAACAGATCGTTCAATAGAAAGTGCTGTCGGGCGTTTCCGCCCGACAGCACCACATTCATTGTGAAGGCAGCATTCGTGCAGAATGCGTGGTGTTCTTAGATCTTACGGGCACGCAGCCGGGGACGGGCCTGACCGGAACAGGTAGTTCACCAGTTGGGTGAGGTCGGTCACATTGAGCGTCGAACTACCGTCGACATCCGCTTCCTCCGCGCACGGCGATTCCGGTCCCGAGCGGAAGAGCCGGTTCACGAGGAACGTGAGGTCGGACACGAGGACCTTGTCCAGTGCGTCACCATCGATATTCCCGCGCATCCCGATGCAGCAGCCGGTTGAGATAACCTGCACGTCGTCGACATACCAGCCCTCCTCGGTTGCTGAGCCATCGCTGGCAAATCGGAACATCACCTGTGCCACACCGCTGTAGCCGGAGAGGTCGAAAACGGCTTCGGTCCAGTCGGAATGGCCGTTGTAGCACGGGGTGCCGCCGGGCAACGCGTTGTCCGGATTGTCGTAGATTGCCCCCGGATATCCTCCCTCCGGCGTGATCTGCACCCAGTCTCCGCCGTTTGTCGAGATCATCACGATCCCGCCATCCCACGCAGTCTGATCATCCTCAAAATCCCGCCAGTGCCAGAACGACAACTGCGGATTGACCGGCAGGAGGAACGGCGGCGACACCAGCGCCGCATCGAGCGAGTTGTCGTATAGGGCAGAGCCGAGCCCACCCACCTTCCAGCTGCTGCTCCCGCTGTGTTTGCGGTAGGTTTCGAGGTGCCACTGATCTCCGTACATCGGGGTATGGGCCCTGTGCCACCAGAGGCCGTCGATAGTTTCGAAGTCGGCGGTCATTCCGGGTGTATTGCCGATAAACAGCAGCACCGAATCGGTCGTGGCATAGCCCCCCTCGGCGGAGAGGCTCAATGTAAGCACCGCCCGGTGCGGATCGGGGCATCCCGGAGCTATTGACACAACTACCGGCAATGCCGTCGCTCCTTGCCCTCCCCAGACAATCACTTCACCGAGGCTGGCCGAGGCCTGCTGGACGGTAACGTAGGGATCGGTCGTGCTGACCGTGACGACCGGATTAGTGGCGTCGTTGCCGTCGTTGCCAACCACCATGTTCAGATTGATCGCCTCCCCGCTGTTGGCACGGCCGTTGCCATTCCCGGTCGCTTCAGAGAAGGCATGGCCTGCCAGCGCCATCGCCGGCCTGGTCTGCGGGAAGATATGCGTGATCATGAACTCCTCGTTGGCCGGGCAGATATCCCCGTCGATCCAGCCGCAGTACAGGCTGTCCAGGACGTACCACGCATTGAACGAGTTGGCCCATCCGTAGTTCATGTGATACTCGTACCTGCCCGGAGTCTGCTCGCGGTAGCCGTCGAGGACGATGGAGTGCGCGTTGATCCGGTACTGGATCACGCGCCCCGTATCGATTTCATGTTTGGCCAGGTCATACCACTCGCTGAGCGTGTAGGACGAGCGGTTAAGCCGTCGGATTTCCGTGCTGAACTTGAAGTACGTGGGGAAGACGGCAACCGCCCGCGCGGTCGAGGCGGCCGAGCCGCATGACGAGTAGTCCATGTCGAAAGCGACCCCGACCTCGTAACACAACTCTGCCAGCGCGTTTTGCTGGGCCGTGTTGCAGCCGAGATCACAGCTGTCGACAATGTTGGCCCAGTCGTACGTATCGGAGAAGGTGGCCGACAGAACTCCGCCGCCGAAATTTCCCCCGCAGTACTGATCCCCATCCCAGGTGTAGGTGTGGGACCCCAGCCCGCTCGGCGGCCATTGCCAGTACGCGAGAATTTGAGCTGTCGCAGTCGCCACACATCCGACCACCGACCGCCCGGTCTCGCCCATCGGGCAATAATTGTTGTATGGCGCCGATTGATTCCAACTCGTCCGGGTCAGCGGTCCAGCTTCGGCGATCGACCGCGAACCTTTCGCCTGCATCTCCTCCCGGAACGCCTCTTCCGGCAGCGTCAGCCGGGTCCACTCCCCCTTTTGTCCCTGCCCGAAGATCGCCGGCCCACTTGAGGGCTGAACCGCATCGAGGCTACCAAATGTCCTGGCGTACAGTGCTGTGCGCTCGCTCAGGACCTCTGTAACCATCCCCAGGAACCCCTCCGCCTGGTTCTCATCGAGGTTGAACTGATCGGAGTACGCCTTCACCGGCGTCATCTCCTTGAGCGCGGTCACCAGCACAAACCCTCGTGGGGCGATGTCATAGTACCGTCCCAGCAGTGTATCGCCGGCGAAGATATCGTGCACTCCCAGTACGGCCGGATCGGATGAACCGGCCCAGTCGCCGCGCAGGTGCACGAGTTGGGTCAACCAGTTGGTGCAGACGAGGTCCATTTCGACCGGTGCGGCCCGTTCGGCTCGAACGGGACTGGAGAGGAGAAGAATGGCGGTGAGTGCGGTGATGAAGAGGCCCCCGGAGACAGCGGCAAGACGAGGTGATCGGATCATAGCAGTACCCGGCAAGTAAGTGGTGTTTCCACACCTATCGGCGTGTATGTAGTGTTACTTCCAGGAAGATAACATGAAATCAGAAAAATGGATGGAAAAGTTGACGGAAAATCGCCGCCGGAGGCTTTTCTCCGGCGGCGCGAACTGCTTGAGCTCCTCTCCCCTATCGGCTCCGGCTGATCCCGTAGATCCCCTCGTACTTGTCGTAGAGGTAGTCCAACAGCGGCTTGTGAGAGAGAGGCCGGCCGGTGAGCCGACGGCACATCTCGTCGGGGTAGTATTTGAAGCCCTGACGGTGGATATTCGCGCCAAGCCAGTCGAGGAGGCGGTCGAAGCGGCCGATCGCGAAGTCATCCGGTAATCCCGGCAGGTCCTTCATTGCCTGTTGCCAGAACTGCGCCGCGTAGAGATTACCGAGCGTGTAGGTCGGGAAGTACCCGAACGAGCCGTCCGACCAGTGGACATCCTGGAGGCATCCGTTAGCGTCCCTGTCAATCTCGATCCCGAGGTACTTCTTGAACCGGCTGTTCCACTCGCCGGGGATGTCGGCCACTTCGATGTCCCCCCGGATGATCGCCCGCTCCAGCTCGAATCGGAGCATGATGTGCAGCTGGTAGGTCGCCTCATCGGCCTGGACGCGGATGTATGACGGCGCTACCCAGTTGATCGCGCCGTAGAAATCATCCAATGACACCCCCTGCGTCTGCTCCCGGAAGAGGCGCTGCAACTGAGGGAAGAAATAGACCCAGAAGGGGCGCGACCGCCCGACGAAATTCTCCCAGGTGCGCGACTGCGACTCATGGATTGCCAGCGACGGCGTCCGGGTCATCGGCGTCCCCCAGAGGTCGAGGTTATCCTGGTTGAGCGAATAGAAGGCATGGCCGGTTTCGTGCACGGTCGCCTGGAAACCGTCGTTGAAATCCCGCTCCGAGAACCGGACCAGGATCCGGACATCCCGGGGGCCGAGCCCGTTGCAGCACGGGTGCACCGTTTCATCGATCCGCCCCGAGTCGAAGTCATAGCCGAGCGCGCCGACGACCATGCCGGCGAAAATCTGTTGCTTGCGGACATTCCACGGCTGCCGGAGAATGCCGACATTCGGCTTGCGCGGGGCGTCCTTCACTTTGCCGACCAGTTCCACCAGGTCGGTGCGCAGTCCCGCAAAGAGCGCCTCGATCTCGGCCGCTTTGGCGCCCGGTTCGTAATCGTCGATCAGGGCATCGTACTTCTCGGTCGTGTAGCCGTAGTACTCCGCGCGATTGCGCACCATTTCGACAATCTTGATAAGGTGCGGCTGAAAGATCGAAAAGTCCGACTTTCGCCGCGCTTCGGCCCACACCTGAGTCGCGAGCGAAGTGGTGCGGGAGAATTCTTCGACAAACTCCAGCGGCAGCTTCGTTTTGCGGCAGTAGACCCGTCGCCACTCACGGACATTCACCGCCGCTTCCGAGGCCGGATCTCTGACCAGATCCGACTGCTCCACCGCCGACAGCCACTCCTCAACCTTCGGGTCGGTGAACCACTGGTGGGAGAGGCGGCTGAGTTGGGCCAGTTGGTCGGCCCGATGGGCGTTCCCTTTGGGCGGCATGTACGTCTTTCGATCCCACGAGAGCACGCTGCTCGATGAGTTGATTGTCGCGATCTCCCGCATGCGCTTCTTGAGATGATTGTAAGCCTCGGTCGAGGTCATGGTTGGTCTCCGCGGTACAGGTTTCCTTCGGTATGAGGAAGTATATTGCCGCGGGTCAAGGCAGCAAAACGAAAACTGTCGCCGGAAGGGTGTTGAGCAGGCCAATCGGTGCGGCGAAAGCTCAGCGGTCTGTCGAGCGCGTCGCCGGGCATCATGCTTGAACCTGTGGGGAAGTACTCTGCCCGTAACGAGAAAGGGGCAGGCGTTGTGGCCTGCCCCATCGACTGTTAACGAAACGCGAAGTAAATTTATTATCGAATCCGGCTTTCTTCCAGCCGAACGTCGTGGATCGATACTTGTCTCCGGCCAGTTCCACCAGGCCGACGTGTTCCATTTGGCGAAGGATCGCGCGCGCCATCTGCTTGTCGTCGATGACAAACACCGAACGGCTGGTTCCGAATGATCAGTCAATTGAATCGTCCAGACACTCTCTCCGTAACAAAGCGCGCCCATTTAGGTTTCTTCAGCATGCGAAATTCTTCACATAAGGAGAACGAGCGCTCTGCCCATTTAGGACCATTCTGATCCCAATTGTGCCTCATTCTGGCAGGTGGGCGCGGACCTTTTCCGGCACAGAGTGATCATAGTCGCAAGTGTCCTTGACATGGACAGACAACACCAATATCTTCCCCCGCGGCTGCCCCGCCGGAAGGGCGGCTACTAAGGAGTAACAGTCATGAAACGCTTCGAAATGCGGGTCGACCCACTGACGCGTGAGATCTACTACGCCGTCCCGCATACGGGCCACCTGCTGGTGTCCGATCCCCTGCTGAACAAGGGATACGCTTTCACCAAGACGGAACGGTCCGATTTCGATCTGCTCGGCCTGTTGTCCGATCAGATCGGGACGCTCGAACAGCAGCGCGCCCGCAACTACAACATTATCAGATCCCGATCAACCGAGCTTGAGAAGTACGATGAGTTGATCGGTCTGCTGGACCGCAATGAAACGGTCTTCTACTCGCTCCTGACCCACCACATCGAGGAGATGCTGCCGATCGTTTACACCCCGACCGTCGGCCAGGCCTGTATCAAGCGCTCGCACATTATCCGCCGCTGGCGGGGGATCTACGTTTCGCCGGCCAATGTCGACTCGATCGAGCAAATTCTCCACAACATCGGCCTCCCGAACGTCTCGCTGCTGGTTGCGACCGACGGCGAGCGGGTTCTCGGGCTGGGGGATCTCGGGGCCGACGGCATGGGGATCCCGATTGGGAAGATCGCTCTCTATGTTGCCGCCGCCGGTATCCACCCGGCCTCGACGCTGCCGGTTATGATCGATGTCGGCACCAACAACGAGCGGTTGCTCGCCGACCCGATGTACACGGGCGTCCGCCATCCCCGCCTGACCGGCGACGACTACTACGCCGTCATCGAACGCTTCGTGCAGGGTATCCGCCGGGTCTTTCCGCGCGCGCTGCTGCAGTGGGAGGACTTCGGCAAGCAGCATGCGGCCACGTTGCTCGACCGATACCAGGACCGCATTCTCAGCTTCAACGACGACATCCAGGGGACCGGCGCCACGGCTGCGGCAGCATTACACTCGGCGTTCAAGATGACGGGACGGTCGCTGGACGACGAGCGCATAGCCATACTCGGCTTCGGTCAGGCCGGCAGCGGCGTCGCCAACGCGCTGGTCACGCTCATGACCCTGGAAGGGGGGTTGACGGTTGCCGAAGCCCGGCGAAAGATCTTTGCCGTCGACATCAACGGCTTGCTGATGGAAGGAGACAAGGCGGATCCGTACCAGAGTCACTTTCTGCAGACGCACGAGGTTGTCGCGGGCTGGCCCATTCCCGATGGTCGGGCCCCGTATCTCGAAGAAGTCGTCCGCCACGCCGGGATCACGACCCTGATCGGCCTTTCGGGACAGAAGGGTGCCTTTACCGACAGGATCCTCGCCGCGCTGGCGGCCAATTGCGAACGGCCCGTCGTGCTGGCCCTCTCCAACCCGACCTCCTGTTGCGAGGCGACGCCGGAGGCCGTGATGGCCGCTACCGGTGGTCGCGCTCTCATGGCCACCGGCAGCCCATCCCAACCGGTCATCTTGCCTGATGGCCGCAAGATCACCATATCGCAGTGCAACAACCTCTATGTCTTTCCGGGTATGGGTCTCGGCGCGATCGTCTGCCAGGCACAGAAAATCACCCACAAGATGTTTCACGCCGCCACCCGCGCCATCTCGGACATGGTTCCAGCGACCCTTCGATCACATTCTTGCCTGCTGCCGTCGCTGAAGGACACGCGCGAGGTTTCCTTCGCCGTCGCCCTTGCGGTGGCCAGACAGGCTAGAGAAGAGAACGTGGGGATGAATGCGTCCGATGACCACCTGGCCGAACTCATCCACAGCGCCATGTGGGATCCTCACTACTACCCCTACCGCCGCGAACAGACCTATTGATATGAGTTGAGCGGAGCCGTCTTGCATAAGACGGCTCCGCGTCTTCCACGGTCAATCATCAAGAGCGTCGTCAGTTCCTTTCCGGCATCCTCCGTATCAATCGTCTCCGTGCGGTCCAGGCAAAACAGAAGCGCCTGCCGGTGAGGGCAGGCGCCCAAGACATCATTGAATAGTGAGTTGCACGGCTGACGCTATGCTGGTGCAGGCGAGTCTTGCATCACGCTCCGGGCAGTGTCGAGTTCTTCCCGCAATGCCCGCGCCAGTTCCTCCACGCTGTACGGTTTGCGCACGTAGCGGCCGGCGCCGAGATCCAGTGTCTGCTGAGTTCGATCGGTGGCGGAGAACCCGCTCACAATCACGGCTTTCTGCCTCGGACAGATCTTGAGGATTTCACGATAGGTGTCCAGACCATCGAAGTCCGGCTCCATAATCATGTCGAGTACGATCACGTCCACCGTCTCGCGCGTCATGATCTCAACAGCCTGGTGGCCGTTCTCCGCCGTCTGCACCGAGTAACCCAGGCTGGCAATGATCTCGCAGGCCATTTCACGTTGCTCCGGGCGATCGTCGACGACCAGCACGCGCTCGGTCCCGCCCTGAATGTCCTGCTTGTCCGCGGCAGCCGCGGGGGTCTTCTCGGATGCCGGGAAGTACAGGATGAACTCAGTACCTTTGCCCACTTCCGACAAGATATCGTAGTATCCGTGGTGGTCCTTCACGATGCTGTACACGATCGACAACCCCAGCCCGCTTCCGCTCCGCCCCATGGTTTTGCGCGAAAAGTACGGTTCGAAAATCTTCGCGATGTCTTCCTTTGCGATTCCGGTTCCCGTGTCTTTCACGCGCAGGATGACGTAGTCGTCGGCCTCGATATCCCGGTACCCGCCGTAGAGATGATCGAGGTGCGCCTGCTCCGTCACGATGGTCAGACATCCCCCGAGCGGCATCGCTTCGAACGCATTCGTCACGAGGTTCATGACGACTTTACCGAGGTGCACCTCCGATCCCAAGATGGGCCGGGCGGCGGGATTCAGTTCTAAGTTGAGGCGGATGTCGGGGTGCCGTTCCCGGAGCTTTTCGCAGCCAACCGATTCGACATACGAATTGACCACCTGGTTGATATTGAGCGGGTGCATCTCGTAACGGCCCCGTCGCGCCAGGGCGAGAAGATCCTGAATGACCGCCGCTGCTTCCTGGGCCGAGCGGTTGATTTTCTGCAGGCGTCCGAGGATCCTGGGATCCTCGTTCACGTCACGCATCAGCAGTTCGGAGTATCCGACGACCGGTCCGAGGATGTTGTTCAGGTCGTGGGCGACGCCGCCTGCAAGCAGTCCGAGCGACTCCATCCGCTGCGCTCGCTCGAGGCTCTCCTGCAATTGCAGCCGGGCCTCTTCGGCTTTGCGCTGCTGGGTCACGTCGCGGAAACTCCATACCCGACCCACGACGCGGCCCTCTTGTGCAAGCGGACAGGAGTACCGGTCGAAGACTCGTCCATCGAGGAACTCCAGGGTGTCGAATGACTCGTCCGAGCTGGCGTACAGGGCGGTGACCTTTGTGATAAACGCTGTCGGGTCCTTCAGCTGCGAGAGCACGTAGCCGATCAACAATTCGTCGTCGGCGTCATTAGCCAGTTCTTTCGGTATTCTCCACAGCTCGAGAAATTTCTCGTTTCGGTGGGTCACCCGGCCATCACAACTGGCCACCAGAATGCCGTCGGCCGTCGACTCCAGGGTGGCCCGGAGAAGGCCCTCCCGGCTGCGCACAGCCTCTTCCGTCCGCCGCCGCTCGAGAATTTCGACCTCAAGGTCCGATTTCTGCTCCAGGAATGCCCCGATCAATTCGCCGATCTTGCCAAATTCGACGCCGGCCCGGTACAACTCCTGGACTGACTCGTCACTGCCGGTCTGCAGGCTGAGCATCACCTGGTGCAGCGGCTGGCCCAGCCAGTAATGGAGCGCCACTACCATGATGAGCAGGACAAACAGGCAGAACACGCCAAGGTAGATCATCCGGTTGAACTCGGCTGTCCGAAAAGCTGTGTAGAGCGTGTTCTCCGCTTCGCAGATCAGCCTCGCTACCGGTTTGCCGTGAAGACCCGGAAGTGTGTGCGTGAATACGAGCCGGTCGGTCGAGCCGGCGTGCTCAAACGCACTGCGTGTTTCGGAGGAGACTGGCTTGACGGCAATCTCTGCGTCGATTGCCCTCTCGATCTCGGCCAGATAGTCGGTATCCCATATCTTTGCCACAACGAAATAGCCTCGCGGCTCGGTCTTGCGATCGTTGTCGTTGGATGGTTGAATGGGGGCTGAGTAGAGCTCGACCACGCCCAAAGGCGCCATGATAAACCAGTGGTTGAACCAGCTTTGGTCCATAGCGTCCCGAATGCTGGCCAATACTATGCTGTCGTCGATGACTCCGTCCACCCCATCGGCAGTCGCCGTGTAGACGGTCTCGCCGGTCGGAGCGAATACCCACCCGGCATCGGTTTCGTACGTTTGGAGGCCTATGTGTACATTGTCGTATGCCCAGGCGCTGTCACGGGTGGCGACGAATTCCACCATCTCGTCCCAGAACGTGTAGTCGTATGACAGCGTCTGGAGCGGCCGGCTTAACAGCCGAACCAGCTGTTCCAGCGCCAGAGTTTTCTCTCGTGCTTTGTCCTGTGACAGGAGCGCAGCCTGGTCCTTGCCCACCTGGTGCATGAAAACCATGCCCAGGAGAAACACTCCCAGCACCATTCCCATGAGGACGATCAGCTTTGTCTGCGTCTTTGCACTGACCATCAAAATTCGCCTCCGACAACCAGCCCGGCCTGCAGCGGTGAGGGGTCCTCGACAAGCTCACGGGCATCCCGACGGAGCAGCGCTGCCACGACCAAGTGAGGACGCACGTAGAGCCCCCCGATGGCGTTCCACAGCACCCCGGCATCGAGCATTGCCACCTGCAGCCCGGAGAACGCTTTACCAAGATAGGCTTGGTTGAATTCGGATGAACCCCAGCCGAGTGATGCCTGGGCGCCCAGCTCGAGATTCTCTCGAAGTGCCCAACCGGTTTGCACGCCCAATTCGCCAAAGCAGGCGCCCGCGTATTCCTTGACATCGAGGCGATATACGGCGTAGGGCTGCACAACCGGCAGATTGCATGTCAGGGAGAGCAAGATCTCGGCTGTCCACGGAACGTCCGGTTGCTCGGGATACGAAAAGGTCTGCACGGACGGTTCGAGATCCCAGAGTCCCAGCGAGCCGGACCAGGCCAAAGCGATATCTACTTCGTTCAGGGATGGTGTTCCCATCTCCGCGTCGAATTCGTAGTTCGTCCAGATCGACCCGGTCAGTCCGAACGCGCTGACCCAGAGCGAGGTCTGTGAAACCGCGCCGTCACTGTAGGTCAAACCCCGATCGAGGTATCGGGAAGCCAGTTCAGTCTCGACTCCGACCACCACCTGGGGCGCAGGGTCACTGACGAGATCATCCGGGACTTGTGCGCACAATTCGGCCGGCAGGAGGGCGATCACCGCTCCAAGAGCACCGAGCACTGCGATACGACGCTGGACACTGACCATAATTCACCCATCGGATCCGTACGATTGTCACCCTTCTGTTCTCTTGTCGATCCGAGGAAGTTCGGTTTCCTGGAGCAGAATCCGTCATCTCGAACCGATATCCTAATTATCGGCGCGCCAAGGGTCTAATTGATGCCGATCCAAGGCAAAACTACATTGTAGAGGGGAGGAGATGGGCCGACCAATTGCCATAGCGGCACCGTGTCCGGCGCACTTACCCGATCGTAACCAGAGCCTGCCGCAGATATGCCCGCAGGACCATCCAGCCCGAAGAATCCCATTGCGCGCTGCCGGAATTACATTAGCTTGCAACGAGGAGCAACAGGTATATATGACCCTATGAAACGATCCGAACTGACCGATCAGCAGTTGTGGCAACGGGTTCTGATCAACGACCCGAAGGCTTGGGAAGAGCTCGTCGATCGCTATAAATCCCTGGTCTTTGCCTTTTGCCGTCAGGTCGGACTTACAGATGCGGACGCTGCCGATGTCTTTCAACACACGTGGACGGCGTTGTTTGAGCACCGCTACCGCCTTCAGGATGCGTCGCGCATCTCCTCATGGCTGGTCACTACCGCCAAGCGGGAGGCTATCCGCCTCCGCCATCGAGTAGCCCGTAACCAGTCCGACGACTGTCTCGGCGCCAAGGCCGATGATCGGCCTAATCCCGAGGAAGACTTTGAAATTCTGGAGTTGCAGGCGACCCTTGAGACGGCGCTGGCGCGGATAGATCAACCGTGCCGTAAGTTGTTGTACGCCTTCTTTTTTGCGGACGAGGAGCGATCTTACGACGACATTGCGTCCGATTTTGACCTCTCCCCTAATACGCTCGGAGCCAAACGTCGCCGTTGCCTCACCCGACTGAAGGAAATCCTGATCGGTCTTGGATACATTGAAGAACGGAAGTAACCGATGCTCCCTCTGCCTGTACAGAGAAGGGAGATGAAATGAGTCGCGCAAAGCACTTGAGCCGGAGAGAGCTGATTCGCCTGGCGCGGACCGGCGCCGGCTCAGACCATCCCCACCTCGCGGGCTGCGAGGAATGCCGTGAGGCGTACGAGGTGCTGGCCAGGTTTCACCCAGTAGTGGGCCGGGATCCGCTGCCGGTACCGCCAGCGGCGGTGATCAAGGCGGCCAAAGCTATCGGCCGTCAATCGGCCGTGGAACGCCTGGTCGATCTCGTGGCGAACCTGGTTTTCGACTCGTGGGCGTCGCCCGTGCCGGTTGGGGTTCGCGGACCCGCGATCGAAGCGAACCGTCGGGTTCACTTCAGGGCCGATGATCTGACGTTTGAACTGCGCGCCGAGAAACGTCCAAGGGGCTGGTCGTTCGTGGCGCAGTTCTCCGGCGACGAGCCGTTTGTCCTTCAGGCCGACGGCGACGTCGTCTCGGCCGACGATTTGGGTGTCTATCAATGGCAGTCAGTCCGTCCGCCCCGTCGGCTCTCGCTGCACTCGGCCACGCGAAGCATTCAACTAACCGGGCTGACATGGAAGAGAACGAAACCGTCATAGCCGCGCGTCGATTTCTGCGGACTGGGTCGTCCGGCGGCATGGCCGATACCGAGCTGGCCGCTGCCTGCGACCGTCTGGTACAGGACGCATTCCGCGCCTCTATTCGGAAGGCACTGCGGATCGCGGAGCGGTTTTCCGTGCGAGCGGAACACAGCGGCCGTCCGATTCTCGTCCAGACCGCCAGCCGTTCACTCGGGCGAATGCACCACTTCTCCGGATCGCACCAGAAAGCACTCGAGTATTACCTGAAGGCTCGCGCCCTCTGCCGCGCGCAGCCGTTGATTCGCGCCAGGGTCGACCGGACGCTGGTGGACATATGCATGTACCTGGGCGATACCCGGGCTGCTCTGCGCTACGGCAACGCAGCTATCCGGACGTTTTCGAAGCTTCGAGCCGAATCCGATCTGGCCCAGACCTGGGTGAATCTCGGCAACCTGTACCACCGGCAGGACGATCCCCGGCGGGCTTCCCGCCTGTACGAGAGCGCCATTCACTACTTTGAGAAGTCCGAGAACCGGGTCGCGCTGGCCCGGTGCTACTATAATCAAGCCAACGTGCTCGTACAGCTGTTCAGTATGGATGAGGCGGAAGCGCTCTACCGGCTGGCGCTGCAGGTTTACGGCGAGGCCGGATACGAGCTCGATGCAGCTGACGCGCGGTACGGATTGGCATGGCTGTGGCTGCTGACCGGCCGGTTCCATGCGGCTCTGCTGGAACTGTCGTTGTGCGAGTCGATCTACCGCAAGGCGGGGGATCCACGGGGCCACGCGCTCTGCCTGCTCGATCGGGCAGATGTTCACCTCCAGCTCGGGCTCTACCGCGAGGCGCACCAAGGGGCGCAAGAGGCGGGACGGAGATTTCACAAACTCAAGCTGGCCTACGAAGAAGCCAAGGCACATCTCTACGCGGCCTATGCATCAGCAGGGATGCATGATGCGAAGATAGCTCGTCGCGAAGCCGTGCGGGCGGAGGCACTTTTCCGCGGGCTTCGCCATCGGGGTTTCCTCGGCGCCGTCAAACTCCTTCAGCTGGACCTCGCCGATACGGGCGAACCGAACGGCGCGAGTCGTCTGCAGACAGTGCGCCGGCAATTCAGTCGAGCACAGTTGCCATTCTGGGATGCCATGTGCGATCTGCGGACGGCCGAGGCCTCGGGGCAAGCGTCGGCTACACTGCCGCGCCTCCGCCGCAATCCGGCGGTCCGTTGCGTGCCGCACCTGTATGCGGCATGGCAGGTACTGGAAGGGGATGCCGCCGCTGCCGCCGGGAGACGGACCCAGGCCCTGACATGCTGGCAGCGTGCGGCGGATCGTCTTGACACCGTGCGTGCGGCGCTCCCGCCGATGGAACTGCGAACCCGCTACAGCCGAGTGGCCAAGCTCCCCCATACCCGTCTGGTCGAAGCGTATCTTCCGACTGATCCGCTGCTTGCCGCAGTCTGGTCAGAGCGTTCGCGCACCGCGGGCGTCTGGAATGTGGGGGCGCATGAGGCTGAATTGCGGACCGCCCGCGAGAAGGTCGGGCAAAGCCTCACGTCGCTGTCGGCCCGCGTGCTTTCCCTGTCGCAGCGGCTCGCGTCGCCAGCCCAGCGGTCCGCCGGAAGTACCGATTCTGCGGCTATCCCGGGCCGTATTTCGCACCTGCACCGTGAGGTGCGCGAGTGTCTGTTGACTCTCGATCGCGCGGAAGACACCTCGCTGCTGACCGCTGACAGCTTCGCGGCAAACATTTCATCCCAAGTCGACGGCCATCCCGTCGTGCAGTTCCACTTTTCCGGGCAGGATATCCACGCCCTCGTTCACTATCGGGGCGAGGTCGCCGCGAGGAGGTATGTTGGCGGTGTGCAGCGGCTGGAGGCCCTCGCCGAACGATGGCGTTTCTGCATGGAGCGGGCAATTCTGGCCGGCCCCGGTGAGTATGGTCCGGTATCTGTTGTCGAGCAGTCGGTCTGGCGGGAGTTGGGCGGCTGGCTGTGGGCGGGACTCGAAATTCCCTCGACCTGCTCGTCGGTAGTGCTCGTACCCGACGGCCCGCTGGCTAATCTCCCGTGGCAGGCGCTTGAGCATAATGGTGCGGCGGTGGGTGATCGGCATGCGGTCGTGCTAACCCCGAGCCTCCGGCATCACTGGCTGGCTCAATCGCGTCGACCTGCCGGGGAGGAGTTCCACCTCTTCCGAGGCGATGCCGGCGATCTGCCCCAGATCCGAGAAGAACTGCGGCAACTGGCGTGCCTGGCCCCTGGCCGGACCACGGTCCATGCCCCGGCGACCCGCGCCTCCTGGCCGGCCGAAGGGGACTACCTCGTCTGGCACTATGCCGGCCACGCCCGGATGCAAAGCGAGAGCCCCATCTACTCGTCGCTCCAACTGCAGGATGGTCCTCTCTTTGCGGCCGATTTCCAGCTCCGCCGCTGCAATGTTGCTCTGGTCACGCTCGCTGCCTGCCGGTCCGGCGAAGAAGTCGCGCTGCCGGGAGAGGAGTCGACCGGTTTTGTCCGGGCACTGCTGGAGATGGGGGCGCGGAACGTTTTGGCCAGCCGCTGGCCGGTTTCGGACCGGGCCACCGCTGTGTTTATGCAGCGGTTTTATGCCGAACTACTGAATACATCATGCTTGTCGATATCATTGCAGCGTGCCGAACAGCGGACACGGCAGGAATTCCCCTCGGCCTATCACTGGGCTGCCTTCGGTCTGTACGGCGCCGGCTCGCTGGGAGGATGAAATGAAATGAAGAGAAGATACGGATTTACCATACTCGCGGGGCTGGTTGCGGTTGTCATTGCCACGAGGGCGATCGCCGGCTCCGATGAGATCGGACCACGATACTCCCCCACGGAAGTCGTGTGCCGCGTGATCGAGGGTGCGTCTATTGCGGACGTCAACGCGACCTACGGCACCATTGTCCGCGGGCACCTGATCGAGACCGACGTCTATCTGCTGGTCATCCCGCACGGCCAGAACCCGGAGAGCACCGCCGCGCAGATCAACAACGACCCCCGGGTCGAATTCTGTCGACCGAACTACTACCTCGCAGTGCCGGAGGGCTTTCAGCGAAGTTCGCCTTTTGTCGATCAGGAGCTGATCGGGACATTTGAGGACCAGCCGGCCGCTGTTACTCTCGCGCTGCCAGCCACCCATGACCTGGCCATCGGCGAGGGCACCACCATTGCCCTGATCGATGGTGGAGTTGATATCGCCCATCCGGTATTTGCCCTCGCTCCGGGAGACATCGTGAGTCGCTACGATTACCTGGAGGAGGACTCCCTCGCCCAGCCCGACAGCCTGGGTTCTTGTGCGGCGCACGGTACGTTCGTGGCCGCCGCTCTCCAACTGGTGGCGCCCGGCGCGGACATCAATGTGTATAAGGTACTCGACTCGGCCGGACAGGGGAGTGCCTTCACCATCGCCGCGGCGGTCCTGCAGGCAATCGCCGACAGCGTGTCGGTCATCAACCTGAGCCTCGGCATGACGGGAATCGACGAGAACCTCGATGAGGCCCTTCGCCTTGCCCGGCAAGCGGACATCCCCATTGTGGCGTCGGCCGGAAACGACTCGACCGATCTCAACAGCATCTTCCCCTTCCCGGCCTCCCGCACCTATGCTGTGGCGGTGGCGGCGCTCGATTCAACCAATCGGAAGGCCGGTTTCTCGAATTACGGTCTTCGCATCGATATCTGTGCACCCGGCACCGCGATCTATTCGGCTTACGCCGATTCGCTCTACGCCTGGTGGGACGGCACCAGTTTCGCCGCACCGCTGGTCACCGGGGTTATTGCCCTGGTCCGCAGTGTCAATCCGTCGCTCACGGCGGTGCAGATAGATACTCTGCTGCAGCAATCCGCCACCAGTATCGACAGCCTGAATCCAGGCTATGAAGGACTGCTCGGATCGGGTCTCATCGACCCGATAGAGGCTCTGGAGCGGGCCTACCCCGTGGCTCATGGCGACGTAACAGCCGACGGCACCATTGAGGTCTCGGATCTCACGGCTCTGGTCGGGTATCTCTTCCGGGCCGGAGTGTTGAATACGTTTGCCAATGCCGACGCGAACTGCGATGATCGGATTAACGTAGCCGACCTGACAATCCTCGTGAGATACTTGTTCTTCGAATCGACCCTTCCCTGCATGATTCAGTAGTCCGGCTGAGACTCTCTTCGGATCCCACGCTGGGGTGGCCATCGGGCTGCCCCGGCGTTTTTCATTACTCCGGAGAACGGGGATAAAATCACCTCGGTTTGACCCCTCTCCGTAATCGGAGGTAGTTTTGACCACTTTTTTCGCCCTTCCGAGAACGGATCGACGCTTCGCCTCCTCTGCCAGTCAAGAAGTAAGCAGGCGTGGGAAACCGTTACTCTAAGTGTTCAAGGAGGCTCCTATGAGGAAAGCTGTCAACCTGTTGGCTCTGTCGGGGATCCTGCTCCTGCTGGTCCTGTTGATTGGTTGCGACAAATCGCCGCTCGATTCACCAGCCGATAATTCGGCATTTAAGACGGATGCCCAGCTGACGCCTGCCGATGGACAGGTTCAGCTGATGGCCCGCGTCACTATCACCGAACAGAACCGGCTGATGCTCATGATCGAGGGTTGCCCCGATACTGTTATTGCCAACGAGAACTGCCAGATAGTGCGTCTCAATGGCTTCTCTGAGGCGCCCATCCCCTTCAGCGAGATCAGGAAAGGGGACTCTGT
Source organism: Candidatus Zixiibacteriota bacterium (assembly GCA_041742355.1). Classification (GTDB taxonomy): domain Bacteria; phylum Zixibacteria; class MSB-5A5; order GN15; family FEB-12; genus JAGNLV01. The sequence goes on along the minus strand of JBGSIV010000157.1, from coordinate 35,342 downwards.
ACAAGTCACCGGCAGCCAAAACCAGTACCGGTACGTCTATGCCAACCAGATTCGGGTCTGCCAGGATTCCGGAGCGGTTCGCTATGCAGCCCGGGTCGAAATGGTCAACCGCGAACGCCTCATGCTGACGTTCGAGGGGAAGCCCGACTCCGTGATTGCGAACCGGAACTGCCAGATCACCCGTCTCAACGGCAATGAAGAGGCCCCGGTGCCCTTCAGTGAAATCCACCCCGGCGATTCGGTCGGTTTTTACGGTGAGCGCACCCAGAGCGGCTACATTTATGCGAAACGGCTGCAGATCTGCACGCCGGGCGACGGTGGATATGAGGTCGCCATTCGCGCCGAAATCACCGGCATAGACTATGCAGCGAACACCTTCACCGTGGCGGAAAGAGCCGAAACGATCACGGTTGATGAGAACACGGTAATCTGGACCGTGACCGTGAATCTCGGGGAAGGCAATGTCGACCAGGGGAGCCGTCAGCAGGACGGACAGGCGCTCAGTGGTGGAGATCACTATCGCAATGAGACCTTTACGGTTGTCCCGTTTGCCGATCTGAAGGTCGGCGACGTGATTGAGTTGCGGGCCAATGTCGTCGACGAAGCCACGCTGTATGCGGCGAAGATCAAGCTCACGGCGGATTGCCAGAGCATCTGCGTGACCTTCTCCTCCTACATTGCGTCGATCGATATCGACACACGGATCGTGACCTATCAGGATCAGGCCTGGATCAGCGCGGTGTGTCCGGGCGCCAAGATTTACAGTCTCGACGGGGCGGACATCACCCTGGCCGACCTGGCTGTAGGGGACTATGTCTCTGTCAAAGGGTATCCGCTTGACGAGACGAATCTGAAGACCTCTCTGATCGCGGTGATAGCAGCACCGTGATGTTTCTCCAAACGGACCCGGGGACCGGAAGGTCGTGTCAACGGCTGGCACGAAGATAAAAGGTTCTCCGGCTGTGGGTGCTACACAGCAGAGGCCGGGCGCGCGCCCGGCCTCTGACATGTTTGCCAATTCCTCAGGAAGTGACGGCTTCTCCCCCTCCGGTCGCACGGGGGATGCTCCGGCGGAGGGGCCGCCCGGTTTCGCCAAGGGATGGATTGGTAAAACAAACCGCCGCGTGGTGTCAAAGACAAATAGGGAAGACAAAAAGAAAGCGGAGAGACAGGGATTCCATTTATCCTGTTTCTGCAAGCCGTTGGATTATAGCGAATTACGGCGCAAACCGTTATCCGTGAGGGAATTAGATTTTGTGAGGTCTTGTGCCCGATCGATTGCCGAAGAAGAGGTTTTGACCCCCATGTGGGCACAAATTGGGCACAAGCAGTCACTACTTAAATCGGCCAAATCGGACCCGCCCAAAGTGCCGCCGCTTGAGCTTGCTGACAGCGAAGCCGGAGAGCAGTTCGGACGTCTCATCGCTGGTCACGACCCAGTGGCTGGCTTCGGTTGCCTTCTGCTCCTGCAGGGTGACAGCCCGGAAATGGCGCCGCGGATTACCACAACAGGGACCGCTGCATGGACTGCCGGTGCGCCGCAGTGTCCGCTCAAAATGCAGCGCCGACCTCTCATCGTCCAGATCAGACTTCGAAACGGACAGATGACGTAAGAGCCTTTTCTGGCCGAGCCGAATCGCTTGTTTCATTCTCAGTCCGCGCATACGGAAATCTCTCGGAGCAAATTGCCAATGGCGGCAATGGGTGGCTGTTACTTTACGATACTTATCAGGCAGCCATCCGTCAACCTTCAAAGGGCGGTTTCAATTGCCACAAACGGATAGAGTCGGTTGGCGTGCTTGCGAACATGCCGGCCCCGGTCCGCCCCTTGAAGAGGTACCTCACCGGGCAAGTTAGATCGCCCACGACTACCCGGCTGTGGTCGTTTACATCGCCGTTTGGATAAATCCCATTGAACCACCAGCCGTCAGCGGCAGGAACCTTCACATCCTATAAACACCTGCATAGAGAGTGATCTCGCGCCGCGGACTGACGCGCTTCCCCCCGCTTTAGTCTGAATCGGGGTAACGGTACCGGTCAAGGGGACCGATCACCTGCCGGATTCACGGATCTCCATTTTGCCCAGGTTCAGAGGGCGCTCCAGATGCTTACGGAAGCGCGACTCGGTTGCCGAACGGTGCGGCCCGGGCAAAAGATCTCAGCTGATCTTTCGCCCAAGCGATGTAGCTACCTTTTCATCCCTTTGGATGATGTACTTATGCCGCCTTTCTCTGTTATATGAGTTAGTGCATGATCAGTGCACAACGCCTGCCGAGATGTGCACTTCGATGAATTCGCGTCAACAGGCAAACTCAACGGATTAAGGAGAATCGCTTGTTAAAACTTATCAGTACTGGGATCCTTCTGGGGATTCTCGTTTCGCTCCCCCTCTCTGCAAGCAGCCAGACGAATGTTTACCTGGGTCCGCATCTCGGAATGCAGAACTCGAGCGGCGCCGAAGACGCCGATTTTCTGGTCGGTGCAACCCTGCGCGTGAAGCTAATGCCGATCCTGGGCGCGGAGGCAGACATCAGTTATCGCCAGGAGAAGTACGGTAACGGTGCGGTAACGGCCAGGGATTGGCCGGTGACGGTCACGGGGCTGCTCTACCCGCTGCCGTTTCTCTACGGAGGCGTTGGCGGAGGTTGGTACAGTACCACCTTTGATTACGCCGATGCCTACAACGACGCCGGCTTTGAGGATGAGACTACCCAGAACTTTGGGTGGCATCTGGCCGCGGGGGTTGAAGTGCCGGCCTCGCAGAGATTCCGACTTTTTGGAGATGTCCGTTTCGTGTTTCTCGAATACGATTTCGCGGACCTGCCGGGTGAGATTCTTGATGGCACCGATTCCGACTTCTACTCCATCAACGCCGGTGTGCTGTTCCGCCTCTAGGGCGTCGGACGGTATCGAGTTCCCCGCTTCGGTTATGCGCGCATCCTCCGGGAAGCGCGCCGGCCGGACTCAATATGTCGCGTTGACACAATGTTGGCGGCCGTCAGTGTGGCTGACGGCCGTCAGCGATTTCGGTAGTATAAGGTGGGCACTCCAGGAACTGGGCAGCAAATGGAAAGTAGGCAGGTATGCAACAACTCGATCGGTTTGATTGGTCAGGATTGAAAACCGTGGGGTGGAAACGTGGCGACTGATAAGGAAATGCTGGAAACGGAGCAAGCCTCCGTCTACTCAAGGATAAACCGGGTCGCTTTCATTGGCAATTATCTGCCGCGACGGTGTGGTATCGCTACCTTCACCACCGATCTGTGTGAAGCCATCGCAGCCGAGCGTGAAGGGACGACGTGCATCGCCCTTCCCGTGAATGACACAGCCGAGGGTTACGAATACCCCGGACGCGTCCGGTTTGAGCTCACGGAGAAAGACATAGCGTCGTATCGCCGAGCGGCTGACTTCCTCAATATCAACAATGTCGATATTGTCTGCCTGCAACACGAGTACGGTATCTTCGGTGGTCGCGCCGGCAGCTATGTCTTGACGCTCCTTCGTGAACTGCGCATGCCAATTGTGACCACTCTTCACACCATACTGGCGGAGCCCGATCCACATCAGCGTTTGGTGCTGACGGAAGTAGCGAAGCTATCCGACCGGCTGGTTGTCATGAGTCAGCGCGGCAAAGAATTCCTGACACAGATATATGGCGTGTCTGCGGACAAAATTGATCTCATCCCTCACGGCATCCCGGACGTGCCGTTTGTCGATCCGAGTTTTCACAAGGACCTGTTTGGCGTCGAAGGGAAGATGGTCCTGCTCAGTTTCGGTTTGCTGTCGACAAGCAAAGGGATCGAGAATGTCATCGAGGCCCTGCCTGCGATCCTGGCGGTGCAGCCCAATGTCGTCTACATTGTCCTGGGGGAGACTCATCCTCATGTGAAGGAAACCGACGGAGAGGCATACCGACTTTCTCTCCAGTGGATTGCTCGTGAGCGAGGCGTAGAGAGCAACGTCATCTTCTACAACCGCTTTGTCAGTCTCGAAGAGCTGAATGAATTTATTGGCGCCGCGGACATATACATCACTCCCTACCTCAACCAGGCGCAGATCACGTCAGGCACCCTCGCCTACACGCTGGGCGCCGGAAAGGCCGTGATTTCGACGCCGTACTGGTATGCCGAGGAAATGCTGGCAGAGGATCGAGGTATCCTGGTGCCGTTTCGGGACCCGTCGGCACTCGCTGCGAAGGTAATTGAGCTGCTGGATGACGAGGCCAGGCGTCACGCGATGCGCAAACGAGCGTACATGTTTGGGCGGGAGATGATCTGGCCGCAAGTGGCGCGCCGTTACCGCGAGACCTTCGAGCGCGCTCGGGCTGATCGTCGCCATTTCAGTATTCCGGGCTTCGCTGTCAAAGCTCTCGACAAGCATCCCGGTGAACTGCCGCTCTTAAGGCTGGATCACCTGCGCAACATGACGGACGAGACCGGTATTCTCCAGCACGCTATTTTCACGATACCCAACTATCACGAAGGGTACACGACCGACGATAATGCCCGCGCCCTTATCGTGAGCGCACTCCTGGAGGATGTGGGGAATGCGGAGGCTTTCGAACTGGCCTCACGGTATCTTGCATTCATCTGGTATGCATATAATGCCGAGACCGGACGCTTCCGCAACTTCATGACTTACCAGCGCACCTGGATGGAGGCGAGTGGTTCGGACGACAGCCACGGCCGCGCACTATGGGCTCTCGGAGCCGTGCTGGGTCGGTCACATACTCCGGCGCTCCAGAGTATGGCCAGTTGGTTGTTTGAAAGAGCCTTACCCGGCATAGTTGACACGACCAGTCCGAGGGCATGGGCGTTCGCGCTCATCGGTATTCATGAGTATCTCCGGCGTTTTACCGGCGATCGTCGTGCCAGCCAGGTTCAGGAGGAGTTGTCGCAGAGACTCCTGTCCCTGTATCAACGATGCCGCTCGGATGACTGGCGGTGGTACGAGGAGGGACTCACCTACTGCAACGCCGTACTCCCCCATGCATCGCTGATCTGCGGTGAGTCCGTCAACAGCGCGGTTATGATTGAGGCGGGGCTGGAGTCGCTCGCCTGGTTATCCGACATACAGCGAGCCGGCAAAGGAGGCCACTTCGTCCCAGTCGGATCGAATGGATTCTACCGCAAGGGCGGCGAACGAGCCCGCTTCGATCAACAGCCGGTGGAAGGTCAGGCCATGGTGTCTGCCTGCCTTGAGGCGTACAGGATCACACGGGACGATCGCTGGCGCCGGGAAGCCCAGCGCGCCTTTGAATGGTTCCTCGGGCGCAACGATTTGAATCTCTCGATCTACGACCCAACCACCGGTGGATGTCGCGATGGTTTGCACCCCGACCGTCCCAACGAAAACCTCGGCGCGGAGTCTACCCTGGCCTTTCTCCAGTCTTTGCTGGAGCTGCGCCTGGCTGAAAACACTGTCTAACCTGTGGAGATGCACTCTCAATGAGCAATACACACCCCGAGCTGTTTCGACGACACGAACTCAATCCGATCCTGACGGCCGCCAACTGGCCCTATCCCGTCAACAGCGTGTTCAATCCCGGCGCCACATTGCTGGCTGACGGCACTACCCTGCTGCTCTGCCGAGTGGAGGATCGCCGCGGACAATCGCACCTCTGTGCGGCCCGTTCGGCGAATGGCGTCGACGGCTGGCAGATTGACCCGGAACCGACACTGATGCCGAACCCGCAGCAGTATCCGGAGGAACTCTGGGGCGTCGAAGATCCGCGCATAACGTATGTTCCGGAACTGGATGAGTATGTGGTGGTCTATACCGCTTTCACCCGCGATGGCCCGGGAGTGGCCTTGGCAACCACCAAGGATTTCCGTGCCTTCAAGCGGTACGGAGTCATCATGCCTCCGGAGGATAAGGATGCAACGCTTCTACCCGGTCGGATCGACGGTCGATGGGCGCTGATTCACCGCCCGGTCAGTTCACCTCGGGCGCACATGTGGATCTCCTACTCGCCCGATCTCATACACTGGGGCAGCCACCAACTGATGATGGAAGCGCGGCGCGGGGGCTGGTGGGACGCCAACAAGATCGGTCTTTCTCCCCCGCCGATAGAGACGCCGCAGGGCTGGCTGGTGATGTACCATGGCGTAAGACACACGGCTGCCGGTGCGATCTATCGACTCGGCCTAGCCCTGTTCGACTTGCAGCGACCCGAAGTCTGCCTGAAACGTGGCAGCCAGTGGGTTTTTGGTCCCGAGGAATCCTACGAATTGCACGGTGACGTTGGAAATGTCGTGTTTCCCTGTGGCTACACGATTCTTCCCGATGGTGATACAATCCAGATCTACTATGGCGCGGCTGACACAAGCATCGCCCTGGCGACCGGGAGTATTGCCGCCATGCTCGACTGGCTCGAGAAAGACAAAGAGGGTGCGGGGCATTGACTCTGCCGTTGGAAGTAGGCGATCGAACGACCTCACACCTCGCCAGAGCCCGATAACTTCATGCGGTCATCGCTCCGGCATCGGCCACGGGTGTGCTAAGCCCGTGGCGTACCGGCATCGGCCCCGGTGCGCTAAGCCCGTGGCATGCCGAGCTTTGCCTGCGCATCATGCAATTTCATCCGTCGGGTCACGATATCCTTCTGCTTGGACGCCAGTTTCTGGGTTGCGTCGGCCCGCTTTCGCTGCAGCTCCAGCAGACGCACCTCAAGGTTCTGGAGAACCTGCTGCGCCGTGGTAAGCGTCAGGTCGCCCGTACTGGTGGCCGCCAGGGAATCATACTCATCTCGTTTACTCAGCAATTCAGTCTCCATCTGCAAGACTTCGATGTCAACCTCCGCCCGTTCAATCTCGGCCTTCGCCTCCTCGACCTCGGCTTTGCGCAGGTCCTTTAAACGATTGAGCAGATCGACCGCCTGCTTGTTGGCTTTCTCCTCGATCTTGAGCGAGATTTCTTCGGATTCCCGTTTGTTCTTCTTTGCCTCGTCCTTACGACGATCGATGTCCTTGAGGGTCTGCTTTCTTGTCTCAAGGTTATTGGCGATCTCCCGGAGGCGAGTCTCGGCTCGCTCTCTGCGATCTTGTGCCAGCAGCTTCGCTTCAGCGGCGTTGTCCAAATCGCTCTGGATCTCACTCGCACCGCGCCAGGGGATCACTACCATCCGAGGGTCGGTTGTCATCCGACTCTGCGAGAAAACAGAAGGGGTTGCCACCAGCGTGGCCAAGCTTATGATCACCAGCATCAGTGGCCTGAGTATTGCAGGTATTGTGTTCATAGTGAATTTATCCTCTAATCGTTACAGCGCGGTATTGCAGGCTTTGACCTGCAATGCCATGCCTGGTTTGTGATTCGTCGTGCCCCCTATCCGGAAGGGGACGACTCATTTGGTGGCGCGAAGCAGGATGGTATACATGATACAAATGCGCACCTGGTTTCGGTTATGGACACAGGAAGACCGGCCCGATGGCCGGCTTCTGTGTATCGGGTTGCAGAATCTAGTCCACGAGCTTTCGAAGTACACCCGCCGCACCGGTGATTCGCATCCATCGCTTCTCCGAGAGCAGCGAGATCAGAGCGATGGCAGGCACGACCAGATAGACGGCGCCGACGGCGAGCCCGACCACTGCCTTGGTAGCAGGCTCCCAGGGCATACTTACAAGCAGCGCCAACGGCATCAGCACCAGACCCGCACCAATCATGGTAATCGCGAACACCAGCAGGCAGGCCAAAAGAAGGATGCGGTGCGCGCCCCTGACTCCTTCGAGATAGTAGATCGCCGCGCGGAGTTTGAGCCTCCTGAGCGACGGCTCGAGGTAAGTCGATCTGAGCCACCCAAATACTACTTGAAGAAGTGTGGTGACCACGTCTTACTGCCTGCGCGATCTGCCGAGCAGGAAGCCGGACACCAGCGCGACAGCAGTGGCGCCACCGATGTACACCCACGGATTCTTGTGAACGTTGGTGTCGAGACCGGTCGCGACATCAACCACTTTCTGTTTTCCGGCCTCGTACGACTCGGTTGCCCGATCCTTCACCTTGTTGGTGAACGCACCCACTAAAGACGAGAGATCGGTGTACTTGGTCTCCATCACATTCTGCAGCTCCACCTTGTTGTCGCGGGCCACGGCGTTCAACAACTCCAGCGCTTCGTTAATTCGTTTGTCTTCAAATCGGTCCATCTCGGTTGCCTCCACTGTCAATTGACAGCAGTTACTGGTTTTGTTTGTTCGTGAATCACCTGCAGCCCATGATATTGGAACTCACCCGATTGGGGTTGCTCGAGTCTCATTTGGCTGCGATACCGTATCTTCTTATCTGACTTAGCGGCCAACCGCCACACCTCACTTCAGTCTAGCCTCTGTGTTTGGTTTCGGATGTAGAAGTGCCCTACGGAGTAGTGGTCAGTATGACGGTTCCGATATTCCGGTCCTGCTGCGCCTCAACCAGAACATCAGTGATGGTTGTGTCGAGATAGCCGCCAATGTTGGGCACGATGACCACGTCAAAGGTCCCTTCCGGGACTGCCACCAGCATGAACGAACCATTGATCGGATTGCTCACGGTCGTGACGGTATCTCCGTTCCCTACCCCGGCAAATACGGTGGAGGAAACTCCGTTCGGGACGATCGTTCCGTATATGGTGCCGGAGACTTCGGTGGCGATAAGCCTGATCACGGGCTGCAATCGGTACTGGTTATCGTTGGTCAGCCGGACTGATTTGGCTGCATCGAAATCGAGCGTCAGCAAGTACAGTTTGTCTTCGGCTATATCGAAGTTGTGGTTCAGCTTTAGGCCGCTGGCACTGGCCACATTGAGGGGGAAACTGACCCCGTCGACGATAACGTTGCTGCCGGTTCCGATACCCAACCTGATCTGCGTGTATTTTCCAACGGGCAGCATGTGGTCGCCGATGACGGAATTAGCGCCGTTGGTCAGCTCCAGGAGGTCATACGTGGCAGTTGTGTCGCTCAACGTGATCCAACCGGACTCAGCGGCGGTACCGGCCGCATGAACCTCCACCTTGGTCACGACAATATTCACTTCGTCGAAAGCAGCAGGGGCGTCAACCAATGTAAGCCTGATTTGCCCCTCTCCTGATGACGAGGTCGATGAGTCGGAGCATCCCACAATCAGGGTCAGGCAAAGCAGCGGGATGGTCGCTCTGAATCGGGTTCTGACAGTCATGTTAGTTGTCCTTTCTTACTCAATGGAAACGGGTCAGTAATGTTCTCTCGTGCCGGCGAAGCTGCGTTAAGATAGAGATTCGGACTGTCGCCGAAAGACCTCTCGCGCCATCATAATCGTACCGGGAGAGTGATTCATCGGAACCACCGTGATGCCGGAAGGGTCGATAGTCAACCGTCCGCGTTCAGGAAGCCTTCCCTCGGAACCGACCAGTGCCTCCCTGTAATCGCGGGGAGGACTCCGCCAAAGGCCGTCTCGACGCACGCGCAAATAGTCCGGAGCTGGCTCCAAGACCGTGATACGCCTGACTACGATGTTCTCGCGTGTCGAAGGAAGCATCTGTGTCGGGAGATCGTAGAGCATGTCGGCCCCATACTGGCTCGCCGGCGATGTCGGCCCGCAGGGCACCAGTTTATTTGGCTTCATCGTAGTATTCACTTCCTGTCGATCGATGCTGTTAACGGTTATCTCCGAACGGGCGGACTCGGTTCACTGGCATTGGCTCCTGTCTCTCGGGCGCCTGATGCGGATGCCGCGATAACTCAGTCGGCGGTGAAGATTGGATCGCAGTCCGAGTGCGGAGTTCCGAAACATAGGCCTTCAGAATCTGATTCTCGATAATCTGGCGCATCTCGGAATTGATCGGGTGCGCGATGTCCCGATACGAGCCGTCTTCCTGCTTCTGGGACGGCATGGATACGAAGTAGCCACTGCTGCCCTGAATGATCTTGCAGCCACGAACGACAAAACAGTTGTCAAAGGTTAAGTTGACAAAACCCTTCAACTTGTCTTCGTCCCGCAAGCGTACTTGAATGTCGGTGATTTCCACAGTAGCCTCCTGGCTATTTGGCGTTAGTTGATGCGTTCGGTGTTACGTGACAGTCTACACGTTCGTCAGCAGCATAAGTTGGCCGCTGGACCTATCGCAGTCTGGCTCCGACGGGTTTGCTTTTGCCTACGATGACCAGGATCAGGCCGGCCGCCATGGCCACGCCACCGGCGATCGGCGAGAATGGGATGTGCTGCTCCTGATCGACCTCGAGGTGCATCGGCCCCATGTCGACGACATCCCTTCCGGAGGTGTAGGTAATGCCTCCGTAGATCAACCCGACCGCACCGATGGCAATTAGTATGATGCCGATAATGGTGATTGCATTCATGAAAGCTCCTTAGTTGACGCCCGCGGCGTCATATGACTCGACGGCCGGTAATGAGTTTTATCAGCACCACCACAATGGCGATGACTATCAGAGCGTGAACGAAGCCGCCCATGGTGAAGCCGCTCACGAGACCGAGCGCCCACAGGACCAGCAGTATGAGAGCCAAGGTCCACAGCATATAGTACTCCGATCCGTTCGGCTCGGAAGCACAGCCGACCGGTGCGTCCCTGCATCGGCCGACCGCGTTCCGGCTAGTTTAATTGGTCGAGGACTGCGTTGCATCAATGGTCATGTTGTTCTTGACGCTTCTCACGCCATGGATGTCGCTGACGCGTTTGGTAGCAAGGTCGATCTCCGCCTGGTTCCTGGCGGTACCGCCCAACGTGACGACACCCTTTTCAGTCGAGACCTTGGTGTCGAAGGCATCCATTCCGTGGTGATATCGGAGAGACATCATGACTTGAGTTGTGATCGATGCGTCGTCGATCTTTTCGTCATCCGACCGGTAAGGTTTCGGCGGTCGAGTGGTCACAGTCATCTGGTTGTCGACGCTCTTTACTCCGGCCACATCACCGGCGTACTCAGTCGCGAGCTGCTTCTGGGCATCGCTGGAGGCTTCGCCGCGCAACGTCACCTTGCCGTCGTTGACCGCAACGTTGGTGTTGGCCAGACTCACACTCCGGTGTACCAGAAGGGTCCCTCGAACCCGCTCGTTGAGCCACGCATCGGAGTGCGGGCTGGTGGGCTCCCCTTTGATGGTCAGCTGGTTGTTGACGCTCTGGACGCCGGGGAGGCTCCTCATGGTCTCCTCAGCCATCGATCTGTGGGACTCGTCGGCAACCGTACCGGTCAGGATGACGACGCCATTCTGGGATTGGATCTTAATATGGTCGTGCTTGAGATACGTCTTGAATACGTATGACTTCTTGGCCGACGATTTGATGCGGCCGTCAGTTTCCCCTGCCTGCACGGGCAGGCCGGTCGCCAGCACGACCGCGATCAACATTACGGCTGCTGCTGAAATGAACACTGTGCGTTTTCTCATCTTGCGTACTCCTAAAGGTTTTCTGTTTTGGTTCTGTGAAGCAATTCACTCCGCTCAGTTGCCGAAGGTCCAGCCGACGGTGGCTTTGAAATCCGGGGCATCGACCAGGCCGAGTTTTCCCTCTATGAAGAAGTGGCCAGTCTCACTGGCGGACCGCCCTCTTCCGACACCGAACTGCAGGTAGAGGGCCAGTTCGGAATTGCTGCCGCCGTTATCGTGCGAGTAGAAGACCGGACCGATGCCACCACCGAGATATGGTGTCCACGCGCCCCAGTCGGAGCGGAAGCGGTAATCGAGTTCAAAGGTGGGGGCAACGGTAGTGAAGTCGTCTCCGATGCCGATCTCGAGATTCGGCAGCATCATCAGGTTGTTGGCCAGGTCACCGAAATCGATGTGACCCCCGAAATGGACCTGGTCAGGATTGATTGTCAGTCCGACCCGCGGGCCGATGCCGTGAAACCCGGCCGAGCGTTTGTTGGCGTGGGCGGATGTGCCGAACACGAGGCCCAGGGCCAGGAGAATCATGAGTAGCTTTTTCAAAGTTTGCTCCTTTTTTGCAGTTCAGTCGACCTCAGCGAAGTCGTGAGGCCGGCGTTGGGAGTCGCGGATTACCGCATCGAGATTTGCATCGTATGGTTCGAGAAGAACACAAACTCGGTCCCAGGACCGTAGAAGATGTCCTGCTTGCCGGTCGCGGCCGACAGGCCCGTGCCAGCGACGGCTCCGGCCACGGCGCCAATCTCGGTGCTGCCCTTGCGGTCGATGATCTTGCCGATGATGCCGCCTACCAGAGCGCCGCCGCCAATCATGGCGACCTCCCGATTGGTGTGCGAGCCCTTTTTGTCCTGAATCATGCCCGTACCGAAGTTGACCCACCGCCCACTCGGGTCTTTGATTGCCGTGAGGCTGAAGTCCACTTCGGCCGGGGTTTTGAGGCGGCCGGACTCGACGACCCGGCTGAGGATGCCGCGGGCGTCGGCGCCGTCGGCAAAGATGGTCTCGCCATCGACGACGATGGGGTGGGTGAGCCGGGCGGCGAACTCGTGGCCGGAGACGTGAATGTCAGTGTCGATTGAATCGATGAGAGAGACAGCGATCCGGGTGTTCGCCGGCATGGTTACGTACGAGGCGGCTTTTGTATCGTTACCGGCCGACTGTTTGTCGGCTTCCTGCTCGGCTGTCGTGCCGGTACCGCACGAAGCGATAAAGAGAGCGAGCGATAATGATATGGTTAGGCCAATTAGCTTGAACATGTGAACTCCTTTACGTATGAAAATCAGTATTTTCGTTTTGAGTGAGGACCACTATCCCATTCGACTTCTCCTGACTCCGCCTATGGACATGCTGGTGTTGCCTTCGCAGACGGCATACCCCAGTAGCTCTCTCTGCAGCAGCCTGCGACCCTGATGCAGCCTGGTTCTGGCAGCCTCCATCTGAACGCCGGTGATCTCAGCGATCTCCTGATAAGAGAAGCCCTCCGCCAGAGAGAGGACGACGGTCAGCCTTGAATCACCCGGCACGCGCTGAATCGCGCTCCTGAGACCTTCGCCCGACACCGTGAGACATGGCCTTCTTCCGGACTCGTCAACCTGCCGGAGATTCATTGGCCCGGAGTGCACCGGCAGTCGATCGAACGCATCACGGTCATCCACCCCGGCCGTCCAGGTTGAGCATGACCGGTCCCTGTCCTTCAGGGCACTGCACAGGATCTTGAAGAGCCCGATGCGAACGTCTCTGCCCAGCCGGCCGTCGAGCCAGGCATAGTACGCTTGGACAAACGACTCCTGGACCAGGTCGCGAGCCTCGGTCTCGCTGCCCACAACCCACAGAGCCGTACGACAGAGATTTTCCAGCTGGGGCATCGCCAGCAAGTCGAAAGCCATTCTTTCCGCCGTTTTCGGTTTCATTCAACCACCTCGGTTTCCGATATCCTCTGCGGTTATCGCCGTATCACTTCTGGATCAGTTTCTGCTGAAGGCGGCACTTCGTTCGGCGCCGCTGCCGATTCCGACACTGCCCATCAAATGCTCAAAGAGCTCGTCGCGAATGAAGCTGCGCCCCCGACTGAGCGCGGATTGGATTGTCTTCGGCTGAACGCCGGCCAGGTCGGCAATCTCATTGTTCGAGAAGCCCTCGAGATAGGACAGGATCATTGCCGACCGGCACACATCAGGAAGGCTGGCTATAGCTTGAAGGTAATTGACGTCTTCATCGGAGTCCCCGGCCAGCCACGACTGTTGCTGAGCACTTGCGGTCAGGGAGATCGTGTTGGGACAAACTTCGACGAAAATTTGCCCGTCATCGCCCGAGCCTGGAGTCGTCAGGCGTACATGCCGCCGAATGCCGATGGAATACCGGCTGATCAGGATCTTTCGCAGCCACTCACCGCAGCTCTCCTCCGGCGCAGACTGATTCCACATCTGGTATGCCTCGGCCAACGCCTCACGCATCAGCTTGCTCGCATCGAGACCGTTCCTGGTCAGCCACAGGGAGACCTGCAGAAGCGGTTCAATGTTCGGCAGTACTTTGGCTTTGAAGTCGGAACGATTGGTAACGTCAGTCATATGTTCGGGTCCTTTCGTTTCATTCCTTCCGAAGCTTTCATGGACTCCGATCTTCAGAGAATCGGTGAACCGCCGTTGAGACTCGGAGTGGGTCTGCGATTTCCGATCTGCGTGGTGTCCTGTTCTGAAGCTCATCGTATCTCCTGAAAGTGTTCTTGGTCTCACTACCAATAACGATCCGATTGCTGGGCAATACAATCGGCCAGAGGGATGAAAGAAGACGTAGTCCCTTTGGAGGGGGGACTGCTTGGGTCGATATCACGCCTTTAGGAACGGCTTCCTTTTGGGGGAGAGACCCACGAACAGGGAGCACATCACCGGGCTGAACTTTGGCCGGACCCAGTGCCGGAAGCAGTAATCAAGTTTCATGCATCGGCCCGGTTCGACGGAGATGTTGAACGCGCGTTGGGATATCGGGCCAACTCCCATTACAGGAAAACGCCCAGGCAACGTCCTGGGCGTTCTGCGTACACTCGCTTCAAAATCCTGTTGCGGTTCGCCGATCATGCGAACAGCCGCCACAACCAACTCCTTACGGAGTCGGCTTCACGATTGTATTTCCGTTGAGCGTAACCGATCCGACCCGAGCGAAGGCTCGGCCTTCGAGCGACGCGCCAGTATTCATGGTGATTGACTGGTCAGCCATGATGGTCCCCTTGAAGACGGTAGACGTCCCCAAAGTTGCCGAGGTGCCGACCTGCCAGTAGATATTGGCGGCTTTTGCTCCGCCCGTGAGTATTACTTTTCGGCCGGAGGTAGTAGTGAGGGTCGATGCGATCTGGAATATCCAGATGGCGTTCGGGTTGCCTTTAGCGTCGAGGGTAAGGTCTCCCGACGAAATGCCCAGCCCGGAGGTGGACTTGTAGAGCCCCGCGGGGAGTGTCATCCCACCAATATTGCCCGCCACGGAGATCGGGCCCAGGGAACGCCCTGCGGCGCTGTTGTAAGCGGTGGTCAGGTCGAGCTTGGACTGAGCGGCCGAAGGGTTGCCTATCTGCTGAGTGCCGATGAGAATACCAGGCGGGAAGCCGGTTACCGAGGTACCGGGGCTTAAACCGAGATCGCCGGTAATATTGGTGACCCCGGTGTTGGTAATCGAGGCGCCGGCCAGTATCGCGAAGCCGTCAGACGTCAGCAGGGCTACCGGCAGCTGCGTGGTCGCGGCAGCCGCGGTTGAGAAATTCCAGACGTAGTTGGCGGCGAGAGCATTGCCGGCGACATCTTTGGCGACAGTAAGAATCGTCGCGGTGAAGGCTGTTCCCGACACCAGGGCGTTGGTCGGCATAAATGATGCGCGCTGGGTGTTCGCATCATAGGAGACGGTCCCTGTCACAGTCGTTGCACCCGGACCCTTGACTGTAAACGATGTCGGGGTGAGGGACGAACCGTTCATCGGCTCGTCGAAAACAACGTCAATGACGGCCACGCCGGTGGCCCCATTCAACGGATTCGTCGCCACCACTGTCGGGGGGGTGGTGTCGGACGTGCCGCCCGTGGGACCGTTGTCGTCGTCACCACATCCCGCGACAAGCAGCGCGAACGGAAGGGCCAGAAGCATCGTCGCACGCAACATCCCTGTAAAATGACTGATCGCTTTCATTCTCTTACTCTGTTTCTTAGATGCATGGGTGCATCTCATGTTATTGGTTGTATAGTTGCCTTTTTTCAGGACGGATGAACCGGCTCCACATCCTCTCTCGGAGTTTCAGGATTGTACTGCAGATGTTTGTGAGCACACGGCGATATCTCGCATGCGGCAGCGAAGGATGCAACGGTGGCCATTCTCGTTGCGGACATCAGGTCTCGCCGGCCGTTTCGTGCGTTCACACCAATTCGCAGCATCCCGCATGGGAACGCTGTGTTTATCACTTGTGATTACAAGAACGGCGATATTGGCCGGCGATACAATCGGCCAAAGGATTGAAAGAAGATGTAGTCTAATGGACTGAGGAAGCGATCGGGGCGTTCACGATCGCACGGAGGCTTCTTACTTCGAAGCCTTTTTGCGGGCAGCGCCGGCCAGCTCCAGTCGCGTGTGGAGCGCCAGCTTATCCATGATACTGCGAATATAGCTCTTGACGGTGAAAACGGCAACTTTGAGTCGCTTGGCGATCTCTGCAATGCTGACTCCATCGGCCAGGAATTGAACCACTTCCTGCTCCCGCTTGGACAGCTTCACCGCCAGGAGTACCTTGTCAACTGTCCCCTCTTGAATTGCCCGATCCACGATCTGCGAAAACAGCGAACCGGCCATCGTCGGGGGCATATTCTTGACCCCCTTGACTACCGATCTGATGGTATTCAGGAATCCGTCAAGAGTCGAGTCTTTGCGAACAAAACCGGCGACTCCCGCTTTCATGAAATCGACCATCTCGGAATGTACCGGGATCAAGTCCATGACGATGATTTCCGTTTTCGGAAGGTCCTTCCTTATGGCTGCAAGCGCCTTCATGCTGCTAGGGCTCTTCATGCCCATGTCGAGCAGTATCACGTCCGGCTTCAGCTTTCTGGCCTTCTCGAGAGCGGAGGTGTTTCCGATAGTCGATTCCGCCCGAATGTCCTCTTGCTCGTTAAGCATGGCGGTCGTCCCCTCGCGCAAGAGTCGATTATCTTCAATCAGCAGGACTTTTATTTTTGGCATAGGTCAACGATTCCTTCCTCAATCAGCCAACAGTTTCGCCAGAACCGAGAAATATCAAATGCCGGAACCAGGGAATCAGGCCCCTGTGACAACCATACGGTCAAATGCTGGGGAAGTCTATAGTCCAATGGGATGATATTGGAGCTAACTACTCCAATTGATGAACTAGTCGCAATCGTCGGAAGATCCAGCCGGGGTCTTTGTGGTCAAACCGCGTGCATGGGCGAATGTCGACAACTCAAGGCGAGTGTGCAGCGCCAGCTTCTCCAGAATGTTGTGCACATGACTCTTAACGGTGTAGACGGCAAGATTGAGCTCCCTGGCGATCTCCTTATTGCTCTTTCCACCGGCAATTTGACCGATTACTTCCTTCTCGCGGTTGGTCAGTCGGACGGAACTCATCAATTCCTCAACTTTGCCGCCCTGAATTGCGTGCTCCACAATCTGTGAGAAGAGCGAACCGACCATTGGCGGCGGGAGGACCTTTGCCCCTTTCGCGACCGATCTGATTGTGTGCAGGAAATCGTCCAGAGTCGCATCCTTGAGGATAAATCCGGCGACACCCGCCTTGACAAATTCGACCACCTCGGCGTGAGCCGGGATCAAATCCATGGCCACCACATGGATGCCGGGAAACTGCTCCTTCAAGGTTTTCACAACTATCAAACTGTCTTGATCTCTGAGTCCCAGGTCAAGCAACACGACGTCCGGCTTCATAGATACAGCCTTTTCAACCGTGTCACCGTTGCCGGTAGAGGTGATAACCCGTACGTCCGGCTCCGCGTTCAGCATCTTCTTGATACCTTCCCGAAGGAGGCGATTGTCCTCTATCAGTAAAACGCGAATTTTCGGCATGACACTCGCAATCCTTTTCTGTCTTCTACTCCGAAGGTCGCCGAGAGAGTTGTTGGATTATCACCGGTTGTCGCTGCGGTCTCAGCCAAGATTAGATGGAGTATACTATTATGTATGAGGGCTGTCAAACTTTATCCGGGGGGGGGGGGGAATTATTTTAAGGCCATTGCAGGGCACGGATTTGTAGCCAATTTTGCCCGCCGTGCCGCGGTCTGAAGGTGACAGAGGGTGTCGTGCTGTCGAGAGACTCTATGTCGTCCGGGAAGCTTGCGCACGGCTTTCGCGTTCTGATGGCGAACAACTGGTAAACCTCCCCATGCCTCAGTTCGCCGAATCGAATTTCCAGACACTTTCCAAAGATTAGACTCGCGAGATCATGCGCGAGATTGTCGCATCACTCCCCGATACAGCTCGGATCATCGCGCTCGACCGAGTGCTGGCGGCAAACGTCAAGAGCAAAGTCAGCCGACGACCGTCGACGGCGTGAAGGCCGATCGGCCGACCAGTCGTGCAACTGGTGATGCATCCGGCAGCGTATGACGCGGTCCGCAAGGGCGAAATGAAACTGCAAGAGGTGAAGGGCCCTCTGCACGTGGGTGACTTTGGGTGACCTTCTGGGTTCCGACCCCTAGAGTCACGAACTACCCCGCGGTCTGTCCACAGCTGGCTCACTAAGCCTTCGCACCGAAAAGCGAAACATGGCGGGACAGGTGGTCCATGCAGGTTAAGCAGCTTTGCGAGGTAGGCGAACTGGTAAGCGAACAGAGGCTTCATGGGTGGTAGCCCGGAAATCCACCACCATAAGTCGTTGTGAGACAATAGAATAAAGCGGAGAGACAGGGATTCGAACCCTGGATAGAGGCAATAACCCCTATAACGGATTAGCAATCCGCCGCCTTCAGCCTCTCGGCCATCTCTCCGAATCGAACGTCCGTTGCACGCGCCAATATATCCCCCCACCCCGGCCCAATCAAGCCCTTTTTTGGCCCGATCGCTCCGGCCATGGAATTCGCCCAAGATATCGAATTGAACCAAGCTCTGGGGGTGAAAGGGAAATCTTACTATACCGGGGAATCAGACTACTTACAGATGGTCTCGCTACTCCGGATAATCCAGACCACTCAGCTAATCAAGTCCACTCCAGACAATCCCGACCACTTCAGGTAATCCAGACTACTCCAAGCAGTCTAGACCGCTCCAGAAAGCCCAGGTTACTCCAAGTAGTCCAAGCTACTCAAGGCAGCGTAGTCTGCTCCAGGAGATCAGGCTATTCCTTCAGATCACGCTTAGATATGCTGTTCATGGAAACCGGAGGCTCCCTGATGTCGGAGTAGCCCGGGGGATCAGGCCTTCTCGGGACGGTACTCGCTCAGGATGACCCGGCCATTCTCCAGGGTGATCCGGCACCGTTTCTGCGACTCGGTGAATTCTCGGTAGATCGTTCCGAAGTGTGCCGCCACGCCGTGGTACAGCGTGTCTTCAATGATGATCTGGGCGTCGGCGACTTCCTTGAGTCGCGCGTCGAGAGCGCCCCGCTTCTCCGCCAGCCGCTCCAGTTCTTTCGGCGCCGAGGCCTGGAATTCCTCCAGTTTCGTCAGGGCCGCCTGCTTCTGGTCGTCAAGCCCCCCATTCATCTGCAGCTTGTACATAGCGACCAAGGTAGTCTTCACCCGCGTGAGGTCCTTTTCGATCCGGCCGATTTCGACGCAGGTCTCCCGGAATTCCCGCATCAGTTCGGCATCGTATCCGACGCGGAGTACGGTTGCGGTCCCGGCCTCGTTGCCGGCTATCGGTACTCGAATCTCTTTGCCGGCGTTTATCTCGCCACCGATGATCTTCCCCTTGCGGCTCTTGACCACCACCCGCTCCTTGGCCGTGACCCGGCAGTTGAGCAGTTCCTCCCCGGCCACCACATCGTTGCCCGCCACCATCGTCATCCCCTCGGCGTACTTGACGACCACGTCGCCGTCGGCTTTGATCAGCCCCGCGCCTTTGCCATAACATCCCCCTTTGACGAGGATGTTTCCCTCGCAATTGATCGAGCAGTCGGCAACATTGCCGGCGACTTCCAGATTCCCTCCGGAATTTACGACAAACCCGGCTTTGATTTCCCCTCCCACGCGGACCGAACCGATGCAACTGATGTTTCCCACCGCCATGTCGACGTCCCCCTGGATCGAGGTCACGTCGTTGACGGACACCGCGCCTCTGGAGAATACAACCGCACCGCTGGTCGAGGCCACGAGCGAGAGACCATCTTCAGATACCCTGGTGTTCTTGCCCTGCTTGAAGGGGATGTCCCGTCCGCGCGTGCCGGGAATGATCTTGCCGTTGACGCCGCACCCGTCCTCGCCGTCGGTCGGGGGCGTCTTGCGCACGAGCACAGTCCCCTCGCGAACGTTCTGGATGAAGTTGATGGACCGGTAGTCGATCCGGCCGTCGTCCGACTCCTCGGGGGCGTGCTGTGCATCGGTTTCGAACGCGTACTCGAAGGTTGCGTCCTTCCCCTTCCGGGCCGGGGTACCTACAGCAATCCGAGTCGGCGTTTCGTACAGACCGCTGTCGAGCGCTTGCTGCACGGCGTTCCAGTCCACGCCATGAACCACGCCCATACGCTCGATCTCGTCCTTGATATCGTCGAGCGTTATCGTGCAGCCGTACTGGTCCGGATTTACCAGCGCCATCATAGCCGCCATATTGTCGCGGGTGATCACCACCCGAGCCAGCTTGGGCTTCGGCTTGGATTTCTGGCTAGCGGTTTCGGCGGAGGTACCTGACATAAAGTTTATCCCTGCGATGTTGCGGCGTCGGCGGCCAGCAGCCGCCAGTAGGCTCGTTCGACGATCAGCGATATCTCATAGCTCTTGAACGGCTTGGTTATGTATTCGTCGGCCCCCAGCAGCAGAGCGTCCTTGACCGTGTAGGTGTCCCCGTACGCCGTCATGATGATCACACCGGTGCGCGGATGATCTTTCTTAATCGCCTTGAGCAGATCAAAGCCGTTCATTCGCGGCATTTTCATGTCCGAGATCACGATGTCGAAACGCCGTCCGGAAAGCACCTCGAGCGCGGCCTGTCCATTCTCGGCCGTGGCGATCTGGTATCCCTCGCGCGAAAGGATTTTTTCAAGCAGATTGCGCATCATCTCCTCGTCGTCGACGACCAGGATCGATACCGAGCTTTTCATCGAATCACTCTCCTCGTCCTTCCTGCACGTATCTTTTCCACTTCATCCGGGCGCTCATGTCCCTTATCGGTCCAGAGCCGAGGTAACTTCGGCAAGGAAGTCCTGCAGCTCGACCGGCTTGTACAGCACCCGGCAGGCCCCCAGCAGCCCGGCCTCGTGCACCACTTTGTCGGTCGCGTTGCCCGTAACTACCACGACCGGTGTCCGGGGGTGCAGCCGTTTGATTTCCGCCAGGACCTCGAGTCCCGACATCTCCGGCATGATGAGGTCAACTGTCACGAGGTCATACTGACCGGCCTCGACCTTTTGCAGGGCATCGATACCTCCATCGGCGAGGTCGACCTCGAAAGCTTCGGTCGTCCGGCAGAAGTCCCGAAACACGTCGCGCACCCATTCTTCGTCATCGACGATCAGTACGCGAAACGGACGTCCCCGCTCCTGCACCAGGCGTACCAGTCGTTCTGCTCCGATTTCCGGCATGGTATTACCAATCTCTTACAGGTTAACCCGGCCGTTCCAGACTGAAACCGGGTTCTTGTACTATCTTATCGACAGGATCCGACAGATCATCCACCCGATCGCGGAAGAAACTTCCCGGCGTTACGGCCGCGCATCGCCAATGCCCTCATCCGCAAGAACTTCCATTATCCGGCTGCACTGCGCGAGTATCTCCTTCAGCCGTTTCTCCAGGGGATCCGAGCCGGGGGCGTGATCAGCCAGATCGTTCACCATCGTCTCCATATTCCGGGCCGCATTGATTATTCCGGCCAGTTCCTGCACCACCTTGACGGTCCCATTCACCAACTGAATGAAGTCCGGCTCAAGCCGGCTTAGCGCCGCCGAGCGTCCCTTTGCCCGCGCGAGATAGATCGCCAGGTTCAGTGCGAGAACCTTGATCTCCTCGTTCAGGTCATCTACCTTTTCGACGACCGTGGGATCGATCGGCTGAAACTCATCGATCTTCGGCTTGATCACGCCGGCTCCTTCCGTTCATTGAAGAGCGGGACCTCGAGCATCAGCAGCGGGAGGCCTGTTGCGGTCGTCTTCAAGGAGTAATCGCCGCCGTGGTACTTGACCGTTTCGCCGGCCACCAGGACCTGCAGGCGCAGGGATGACGTCTGCCGCGCAAACATCTGTTCCAGCAGCTTAACCAGGCGCTCCGTTCGGTTCGGTTCGACAGAAAAGGCCACCGTCAGGCGTGCCCGCCCCTCGGCGCAGTCGGTCCGGACATCCAGCCGGGCTTCCGCCGAGGTCTCCTCCACCACCAGTTGGAGCAGCTGGTGCAGTGCGCTTCCCAGCTGATCGGGGTTGCCGAGAACCAGCAGGCGCTCCGTAGCCGCGGAGAAACTGACGGGAATCACTCCTTCGCCTTTGACCGAGAGGCGCTCCACTACGCTTGATGCCAGCGCCGAAAAGTCGAATACCTGGTTCTGGCGGCTGCTCGCGGAGGCAAATTCGATGACCTGCCGAAGCATCCCTTCGGCGCGTCGGACTTCGCTCTCGATGATATTGAGGTACTCCCGCCCATCCTCGCACCGCTGGCACCCCCTCACCAGGTTAACAAACCCGCCGATGATCGTCAGGGGATTGCGCAATTCCTCGGCCACGGCGGCCGTGATCTCCCCCATGACCGACATCTTTTCGGCGCGGACGACCTGCTCCTGACTGGCGGTCAGGCGACGGTATGTCCGCTCCAATTCGCGTGTGCGTTCCCGTTCGCTGTCGTGCAGGCGCGCCCGCTGGACCGCCACTGCGGCCTGATCCGCGAGGACTTTCAGGACGCGCACGGCATCGTCGGAGATCGGCGCGCCGGTGATGCCGTTGTCGGCCACAATCAATCCCTGGCAGTTGCCCTTGCTTACGAGCGGGATGAGCGCCCCGTTGCGCACGCCGGTGCGATCCAGCAGGCTCTGCGTCACCGGATCGATTTCGCTGGCCTTCTGAAGGTTTACCCAGACGCCCGTGTCGCATGCCCGAGCAATGAGTGACTCCTCGTCCAGAGACAGCACCAGCCCGCGGATTCGCTCGAACAGGTGATCCGAGCTTTCATCGGTTCCGGACCGGTGGTCATCGAGCATCTGCGCCAGCGAGAGCTGCATGCCGGCCAGCCGCGACCAAATTCTCCCGGCTTCTTCCGCTGAACTCGGGCCGACCGCCATGTGGGCGACCAGTTCGTGGCGGGTCCGCTCGTACAGGAACAGAAACGCCCGGTTGAAACCGACGCCCTGGGAAGCGGTCGCGCCGGTCAGAATGATTCGAAGTATCTGTTTCAGATCGAGCGAGGAAGACAGCGCCGCCGCTACTTCCGCCAGAATGGACAGCTCCTCTTTGGCGCGCGCGACGAGCGTACGGTCGGCGTCGGGCTCTCGCATGATCCCGACCACATCCGCCGCACCACTGTCGTCCGCCGGCAACGCGCACAACGTCACCATCACCGGGTGATCCTCCCGGCCTGTCAGTGTGATTTCGCGGCGAACGCACTGCCGCCCGTCTGACAGCAGGCGGTCGATTTGCTCGGTAACATCCCCGGCGAAAACCGCCGTCAGGTTCGACACATGCCGCTGCTCCCGGTCGGTCAGATGGTCGAGACCGAGCAGTTCCGAAGCGGCTTCGTTGCAGTCGGTGACATACCCCTGGCGGTTCACCAGGAACAGCCCGACACCGAGGTGGTCGAGCGCCTTGAGCACGGCTGGTCCTCGGGCGGCATCCCGGCCGATTGCCGCGACCTCATTGACCCGGCGCGACAGGGTGATCGACCGTCCCTGGCGAGTCGCCTGTCGACCGGCTTCGGTTTGAGGCGGATCGGCGACCGTGAGACCGGCCAGCCGCGAAGCGCCTGCTGCTTGCAGACTTCCTGCCGGCACGGAGATCGAATCGGATACAGTGATCGGCCCGCAGTTCTCCCCGTGCGGCTTCCGACCGGCTAAGTCCGGTGTGCTAGTCATGCTTCACTTACCTCATCCTGATGACCGACCCGATGCGTTTGACCAACATGCCGGCCAGTTCCTCCTCGAGCTTCTGGAAGAACCGAACCTTGGCGGCTGCGGTAAGGTGCAGGTCGGGGTCGTGAATGTCGTCATCCATGGTTGCTTGAAAGGCGCGCGGCCCCTTTTCTTCAATTTTGAACGGCTCGGCAATTTCCAACCGGGCCCGTGAGACATCGACCACGCGCAGTTCCCCTTCAATCGCCCCCACTGTCATGTACCTGTGGAACAGAAGCGGTACGTGGATATCCTTGCGTCGTTCGAGCCGCGCGCTCTCCACCCGAACCACCACCACGAAATCGGCGCCCGCCGCTTTTCCCCAGGCGACCAGCGAGTCGGTGCGATAGCACGAGAGCGGAAAGGCCGGCAATCCCGGCGCCGGAGCGTTGGCGATGCTGACCTGAATTGATCCGTGGCGCGTGAGTCGCTCCATGAGGCGCTCCTCGATCTCCGAGTCGGCCCAGGCCATTTCGGCCGGTGTTACAATCAGCAGCACCTTCTGGGCAGATCCGTTGCGCGCTGTCCCATTCGCGCCATCGGCCGGCGCACCGTTGCGCGGCATCGCCGCCACAAGCGTCAGCATCGCCGCCGCCAGAGCGGTGACGATGTGTCCGTGCCGTATTCTCACTTTTCTACGGCCTTCCGGTCCGTGTACAGGTAGCGCGACAGCACCTGCTGCACGCTTTCACGGAAGTTGCCGAACCGCTGACCCAGCAGGTCAAGTTCGGCCGCCGACAGCTTGTCGCGGAGGTGTTCGCGCGTGATGAACTCGATACCCGAGAGGCAGTAATCCTCTCCCTGGTCGGTTCGCTTCACCAGGCCGAGCACGTTGTCGAGGTGCTCCACGTCCTGGACCTTGAACCGCATCGAGACGATATCCCCCTCGTTGAGAGGCTGGTCGACCTCGACGAGCACTCCCCCGGCCGAGATATTCAGAATGGTGCCTTCGATGTCATAGTGGCGGTCTGACGGACTGAAATTGCCGAAGATGTCTTTCAGGCAGCGCAGCCACATTGGGGAAGTGATTTCCATGCGAACGAACTGGCGCTGGTTCTCCTGAGAAACGCGAAACGGCTTGCGCGCCTTGAACGTATCTGCCTCGGTGGCGACGTCGGAGATGAATCTGACTTTGGGATCCTTTTTCATATCTGGCTCCTGTTACAGGGGATTGTTTCCGTGCAAATGAGCGATGAGCTTGCGTTCGATTGCGGCCTGCAGGGTCTCATCGAGCGCGAACACCGAGGCGGGCATTTGCCGGATCGTCGGAAGCGGCAAGTGCTCGCGCCGAAGTTCGCGCGAGATAAACTGTATGCCTATGTGCCATTGACCCGCTTCCGGAGCGAACGAGTTGCGCACCTGGCCAAGGACGAGCGACGGAAAGCCCAGGTCCGACCAGGCCACGTTGGCGAAGAGGTAGGTCGGAGGCTCCAGAAGGCTGGTGAAGCGGATCATCGTCCCGCCGCCCGAGAGGCTGACGGTCTCGGTCTCCAGCCAGCGCAGCCGCGCCAGGCTTGTTTCCGAGAACCGTGCGGACGGGATTGCCGCGAACCGGAACGGGCATGTTACCGGCACCCGCAGGAAGCGACGGCGCAGGAGAGGCGTGACTGCTTCTCCGAGGTAAATCCGGCATCCTCCCAGTTCATTTCGCCGGAGCTTTGCCGCGACCGAAACGGGTTCCCCCTTGTAGTCGATTTTGAGCACCACGCGCTGATTGTCCACGAGCGAATCGATCAGCCCGTCGCCGCCGCTGCGGTCGATGGAGATCGACTTGCCGTTCGCCACCGTGACCTTGCTCACCAGCGGCTTGCCGGGGAACTGCTCGGCGAACAGGACGATCTTGTGACCGACAAGGGTCGAGAAATCGAACCGCTCGATTTCCAATGTCCGCGTGGTTTCGCCCGTCAGCTTCGTTTCACCCATTACAGCA
The DNA here is from genome assembly GCA_041742355.1 of Candidatus Zixiibacteriota bacterium. Taxonomy (GTDB): domain Bacteria; phylum Zixibacteria; class MSB-5A5; order GN15; family FEB-12; genus JAGNLV01. The sequence continues at coordinate 9,832 of JBGSIV010000157.1, read as the reverse complement.
GCCCTTTCTGACGGAGCTTCACCTGTTCGCGGAAGACGTAGTTGACAAGTTTGTTCTGGGCGATCTGATCGAAGAACGTGACCGACTCGGGCAGCAGCTTCAGGCCGGCCGCATCGATCTGCTGCGGCAGTTGATCCGCCCGCAGGAATTCGATTCCGGCCCGCATCCCCTGGTCCGACTGTCCCACGCGTCGCACCACGGCGGCCAACGCGATCGGCAGACCGATCTCCGGGAAGAAGTCCGCCTTCACCAAAAGCAGGTCACCCATGGCCATCTCCTGCGGCACATCGATCAGCATTCCCCCGCCGCTGATGTTCACCGATGTCGTTTTCCGCCACGACGGCTGCTTAATCGCCTCGGTTACCCGGCCCTTTTGCCCGATCACCGCCAGCGTGAGCTTTCGGCGCAGCTCGATTCGCACGAACTGGCGACGCTGCACCCGGCGCAGGCGCTCCGGTTCACGCAGCAGGTAGATGCGCTGGCCCTTGCTCTCGATGACCGTGATCGTGCTGCTGAATTCGTAGATGGCATCTTCCTTTGTGACGATAACTGTGCAGTCGGCGCCGTTGCGCAGCAGGCTCGATCCGGAGATGAACTCCGGCGCGCTGATGACCAGCGCTCCCGGGCGAAGGTCTTCCAACCGGGCGACGTACTTTCCCGCGCCCGATCCTTCGCCGACCAGGATCTCGAACTTCTCCCAGATCCTGATTTTGCCCGTTGCTGCCGACACCGTCTCTGACACTTTCTCCGTCCTTATCCTCAGACTGTCGTTGCAGCCGCCATGCTCGACTTGCCCTGTTCGATCGCCAGTTCGAGAATCTTGCGGGCGAGCGCGGTCTGGGTTTTGTCGTGGCGGTTGCGGTAAATGAATTCCTGGCCGTGCTTGATCGTGCTGTTGAAGAACTCGCGAGCCGTGGCATAGTCGCCGATGCGGCGAGACAACTCGGCGATCAGGTACGAGGCCTGAATCTGCTGGTTCCCCGGGGCGATTCCACGTCCCTCGGTGAACGCCGCCCGGTAGTAGAACACCGCCTTGGCCAACGCCTCGCGTTCGTTCGTGACTATACCGTCCCACTCCTTCTTAAGGTCATAGAGGAAGTCGGCAAACGACCCGAATCCGGCGAACATGGGTTCGCTGTTGACGTCCCCGAGCCCCACGCCGACGGTTTTGAACTCTTCGATCAGACTGCGCAGCCCGGCCAACTGCTCATCGATCGAGCCGAGCTTTCCGTCCAGCTTCTCGGCCTCGGCGAAGAACCGATCCTGGTACGGCAGTATCTGCCCGCGAAGATCGGCCGTGTGTGTATCGGCGCCGAACTCCTTTCTCACCGCTTCGACAAACTCGCCGACCTTGTCGCGTGTACCGCGCAATGCGTCGTTGATGCCGTCGTAGCGGGTTTCCAGCTCGTAGGTGAAGCCGCGCATCCGGGAGACCTGCGGATTGACCGTGCTCCCGATGCTCCGGTACACCCAGGCGATGCGCAGGTAGAACCGTCCGAGGTCGAGCTTGCTGTGGTGTTCGAACAACTGTTCGTCGAACACCGCCATGTGCAGTTTCAGAATCGCCGACTGGTTCGGGAAGCGACCCATGTCGATGGCGGCGCCGAGCCGCTTAACCACCGAGTCGGCCGTCGACAGCTGCTCGAGGTGTTTGTCCTTGGTCACGCGCAGACGGTAAGTGCGGAAATTGCTGTCGGCTTTCCAGTCCTTGAAGGCCGGCGTGAATTCGCGGGAGTAGAAGCAGTTGCTGCAAGTCGCCACGAAAAACACCAGCGGGTTGTAGCCGTCGTACTTCGGGTAGCGCCACTTGATGTCGCGCGGGCAGAAGTCACTGTCACGGCCTTCCTCGACGTAGGCGCCCATCCGCACCGTCTCGAATTCGTTGATCGTCTTGCAGATCGGGCACTCGACCTTGGCCAGGAAGAATGGGGAATCAGTGGTCATCGGAAGCTCCTGTATCTCTGTTTACTGTCGTTCGTACGTAAGGACCGCCAGCTCGGCATCGGATACCGGCAGGGCCGCTTTGATCTGTGCGTCGGTGGCCCCGGAGCGCAGCATTCCTCGCGCCACCCGGAGTACCTCTGTTCTGTTTCGCCGTGTCGTCAGGCTCTGCGCCCCGTTCTCGCCGCGCGGCGCATCTCCGAAGCCTACGAAGTGCATTCCCCGCGCATCCGGCGTCAGGTTCGCCCCGGCCGGCATCGCCACCACCGGCTGTCCGGCCTGGGCCGGATAGGCGGGTTGCATTTCACGCGGCGCCGACGGTTGCGGGGCGCGACGGAACATCGAGTACACCACCAGCGACAACGCTCCCGCGGCGACATAGCCGGCCACGTTGAGCGCCAGGTCGATCAGCATTTGATTGGTCAACAGCATGTTTACACTTCCCATGTTTTCAGGCCCGCAGATCGATATGAGCGGGCGGGGCGGGCGACGTATCCTTGTCACCCGCTTCCGCCGTTTCATCCTGAGCCGTTTGTTGGTTCTTTTCTTCAGCCGCCGGCTCTTCGTCCGACTGCTGCTTCTCCGAATCCATATCGATGTCAACTATGAGGGCATCCGCCTCTTCCGTTTCGCCGTCATCCTGCCCTTCGCGCTCGAGGCGGCGGCGGAGCATTATCTTGAAAGCCTCCTGGTCCCGCTCCTCGCTCGCCTTACCGGAGGGATTCACCCGGTCGTGCGGCTGCGGCTGGGGCAGCTTGTCTATGGTTTCGATTGACGGCGTCGACATCATGGCCTCGGTTCTTCCTCAACCCACCAGCGCGAATCGGTCTCGCACCATGCCGCGCAGTTTGCCCACGGCACGCGTGTGGATCTGCGACACCCGTGATTCGGAGATGGTCATCACGGCGCCGATTTCTTTGAGCGTCAGTTCTTCGTGGTAGTAGAGCGAGATCACCAGCTTCTCCTGGTCGGTCAGCCGGTCCATCGCCACCACCAGGAACGACCGCAGTTCGCCTTTCTCGATTTCGCCGAGAATGGTGGCACTGGAGGTGTCCTGGACCGTCTCGATCCGCGGCACCTGGCGGTTGTCGTCTTCGCGGTAGATCACTTCATCCAGCGAGAGGATCTGGGTGCAGGACACGTCCTCGATGGCGTGGTGCAGCTCGCGCTCGGTAATCTGCATGTGTTTGGCCAGCTCCGTCTTTTCCGGCGGACGGCCGAGCCGGTTTTCCAGATCGGTCATAGCCCGGTCGATCTCGCGCGACTTGGCCCGGGTTGAACGCGGTACCCAATCCAGGGCACGCAGTTCGTCCAGGATGGCGCCGCGGATGCGCGGCACGGCGTAGGTTTCGAATTTCACGCCGCGATCGGGATCGAAGTTCTTGAAGGCTTCGATCAGGCCGATCACGCCGGTGTTTACCAGGTCCGTCAATTCCACCGACCGGGGAAAGCCCATGGCCATGCGCGACGCCACATTTCGCACGAGCGGAATGTATTTGGCGAGCAACCGTTGCCGGGCTTCCGGGCACTGTGTCTTAGTGTATGATGCCCAGTCGCGCGCGCTGACTTCCCACTTCTTCGACTTCTGATCGACAGCAGCGGCAATAGTGGTCGTCGTCGCGGCGACGGCATCATCGACACTCACACGGCGCGGTTTCCGACCACGCTTCTTCGGCTCGACTTTGGCAGTGCTAACCATATGTATGCTATTCCCTTATATCGGCCGCAGCCGGGTTAACATTATTTGCTGTTTGAAGTATCGCCGTGCGCTCCATCGCCGCTTCGGGCGACAGGTCACGGGAGAGAGTCTGTGCAATGCGGGTAAGTGCCTGAACGACAACTGAGTTCTCGGCCAGAGCCGCCAGCGGCGTCTGGGCTGCAATCGACTTGCGCACTGAGCCGTCCTCAAGCACAAAGCCCGCGCACCGGGGAGCCTTACCCAAGAACCGCTCCGTCACCGCCCCGAACTTCTGGTGGAGGTACTGGGCCTCGGCCGCGTCCTGCGCCCGGTTGATCAGCAGGCGGCAATCGGTTTCCGTTTGAGCCTGGCGAAGGTGCTTGTAAAGACCGTAGCAGTCCGAGATGGAGGTCAGTTCGGGAATCACCACGAGCAGATTGAGATCCGACCCGTGCGCGGTGAGTGTCGCGGTGTGCGACTGCCCCGACGAATGGTCGAATACGATGTAATCATATCCAGCGCCTTCCGAGCGCAGCCGGGTCAGCACCGAAGCCACTGTTGCCGCCGACCACTTTTCCGGATCGACCGCGCGGCGCGACGCGCCCAGCAGATCGAATCCATCGGCCAAGGGCGTTATCGCCTCGGCGAGAGACAGCCGGCCGCTGACGAACTCGGCGACCCCGACTTCACACGACGTATTGGCCAGGATGTGCACGTTGCCGCCATGGAAATCGGCGTCGACCACGAGCACGCGGAATCCCTGGGCCACCAGCCGCTCGGACAGGTTGAACGCGAGAACGGTCTTGCCGACGCCGCCTTTGCCGGAGAGTACTGAGATGAGGCGAGGCGCCGAACCCGGGTGAGAACGCGGGGAAGTAATGAGACGCAGTCTATTCACTCTGAACCTCCGTGCCGGTGAGTGTAGAGGCAAGAGCCGACGGATCGGCCGTCTTCAGACGACCCAGTCCACCGGTGCTGTCGGAGACAAAGGCAATTTTCACTTTGAAGGCACGGGCCGCGGCAATGAGCGAACCCTGGCGACGGGTGAGGTCGAGCATGGTCGCCACCAGATGGGTGGGCGCAAACCAGCGGTACTGCTCGGCCAACTCGCGGATATCGCTCGAGCGCATGAGCGCCGAGAACACGAGGAAGCGGTACTTCGCACCAACACCGGCGGCCGACTTTATCAGGGTATCGCGCCGCTGGGAATCGGCCGGAAGCGCCGGGCCGTCGATCAGCGTGATCGCGCCCTTCGTGACCTGTTTGGAGATCTTATCGCCGGAGAAATCGGCCACATCGACATCGAGCAGGTCGGCATAACCGGCCAGCTCTTCGTGCGCCCCGACTTTCTGGAAGTCCATTGACGACAGAGCGACTTTGCGTTTTTCTGAGGCCACCAGTTGGGTCGCCAGCTTGCCCATTGCAGAGGACTTGCCGGCGCCGGCCGGACCGATGAAGAGCACGCGGTCGCCGGCCGAGATTTTCAGTTCGGTGGTCGTCAGCCGCGCCAGCTCTTTGGTCAGTTCGACGCGGACCTTTTCTATCGCCTGCGGGCCGACGAAACGATCCTGGCGCGCCAGCAGGAACTCATCGATGAAATCTTCCGGGACATCGGCATCGCGAAGGGCGGCTACAATCGTCCGCAGATCCGGATCGGCAATCTGCTCCGTGCCGCGCGTGATGGTCATCCGTACCAGGCGATCCAGCGTCGCTTCGATTTTGGCCAACCGATCGTCATTGACCGGAAGCGGCATCGAGGGCATTTCGATAGCCGGGTTAACATCTTCAACCGGCGCCTCAAGAATCGGCTCATTGACAACAGGCGGCGTGAACCGCTCGACCGACCGCGGGCCATCGTCGAGGATGTCGGACATGCGGCCCACCGACGGCTTTTCCAGGCAGGCGGTGATTTCCACTTGCGGCCGGTTGTACCGGTCGGAGAACTGCCGCGTCTTGAGCACGATGGCTTCGCCGCCCATTTCCTTGCGGACGAGCTTCATCGCCGCTGACGCCGATTCGCCCGTGAACGACTTAATTATCATCCTGCAACCTCACCATTCCGGTCGACATGACCTCCACGTCCGGCAGGATCTCGTTGTACGAGAGCACTGACAGGAGCGGGTACCGCGCCTCGACCAGACGGCGCAGCGCCAGACGGATATTGGGCGAACAGATGCAGGCCGGAACGACGCCGTTCCGCTGCTGCACGTCGATCTGTTCTCCTATCTTTGCCAGCAGGGCCTCGGCCAGCGCCGGATCGATTGCCAGCATCAGGCCCTGTTTCGTATTCTGCACGGAATCGGCGAGCGACTGCTCCACCGCCGGATCGATCGTGAACACGTTGATCCGACCGTAGCCGTCTTTCGCGCTCTCGGTGATCTGCCGTTTCAGCGCCATGCGGGCGTACTCGGAGAGCACGTCGGGCTCGCGGGTCGCACCGGCGTAGTCGGCCACGGTTTCGAGAATCGTCGCCAGATCGCGCACCGGTACCCGCTCGCGCAGGAGCTGCTGAAGGACCTTCTGCAGGGTTCCGAGCGGCACCACCTCCGGCACGACCGAGTCGACCAGCGCCGGGTAGTCTTCTTTCAGGGTGGTGACCAGATGCTGGACATCCTGGCGAGTGATGATCTCCGGCGCGGCTTGCCGAATCACTTCGGTCAGGTGGGTCGCCAGGACAGCGGATGGCTCCACGACGGTGAACTCGCGCGCCTCGGCAACTTCGCGGTAGGCCGGGAGAATCCAGGTCGCCGCCATGCCGAATGCCGGATCGTGGGTCTCAAACCCATCGAGCTTCTCGCGGATATAGCCGGGGTTGATCGCCAAAACGTGGTCGGTCATGACCTCGTAGGACGCCACCCGGATCCCTTTGACCTTGATCTGGTACTGATTGGGCTTCAGCTGGACGTTGTCGCGGATGCGAATCGCCGGAACCACGATGCCCAGCTCGGTGGCGAGCTGCTTGCGGATCGAACCGATCCGGTCAAGCAGGTCGCCGTGCTGGTTCGGATCAACCAGCGGGATCAGGCCGTAGCCGATTTCCAGGGCCAGGGTATCAACTTTCAGCAGGTCTTCGGTCCGCTCCTGCGGCTTGGGTGCCTGCGTCCGGGCCAGTCTTTTCGACTCTTCCTCTTCGACCGCCTTTTTCGCCTGCATCTGTGAGGTCACGTAGCCCAGTCCGCCGATGACCGCGCCGAGAGTCAGGAACGTGAAGGTCGGCATGCCCGGCATAAAGGCGAAGATGACGAGGGTGCCAGCGGCAACCATGACGGCCCGCGGCTGACGGGTCAGTTGCTTGGTCAGGTCGGAGCCCATGTGCGAGTCCGACGCTGCGCGGGTGACGATGATACCTGAGGCGGTCGAGACTAAGAGGGCCGGGATCTGCGTCACGAGACCATCGCCGATAGACAGAAGCGAGTAGGTCCGCAGCGCTTCAGAGATATCCATGCCGTTGATCGCGATCCCGATGATGAAGCCGCCGATCACGTTGATCAGGGTGATCAGGATGCCGGCAACCGCGTCGCCGCGCACAAACTTTGAGGCGCCGTCCATCGCTCCGTAGAAATCCGCTTCACGGGCGATATCTTTGCGGCGCGTCCGGGCCTCATCTTCCGTGATGATGCCGGCGTTCAGGTCGGCGTCGATCGCCATCTGCTTGCCCGGCATGGCGTCGAGGGTGAACCGTGCCGCCACTTCCGAGATGCGCCCCGCGCCCTTGGTGATCACCACGAACTGGATAATCACGAGGATTACGAAGACGATGAAGCCGACCACGTAGTTCCCCTGCACGACAAACCCGCCAAACGTCTGAATCACTTCGCCGGCATATCCCTGGCCCAGAATCAGACGGGTCGAGGCCACGTTGAGCGCCAGGCGCATGAGCGTGACGATCAGGAGCATACCGGGAAAGACGGAGAGATCGAGCGGCTTCGTGATATACAGCGTGGTCAGAAGCACCACGAGCGAGAATGCGATATTGAACGCCAGAGCAAAGTCCAGCAGCATGGTCGGAATCGGAATAACGAGCACGCCGATGATCCCAATCACGCCCACAGCGAGCGCGATATCCGAGCGGCTCACGATCTGCTCGAGAATGCCCTGATTCTTTGCCGACGCCATCTTACTTTACCACCTTTCCCTTGAGGCGGTAGACGTACGCCAGAACCTCGGCCACCGCGCGGTAGAGCTGCGCCGGCACGACCTGGCCGATATCACACATCTTGAAGAGCGCCCGCGCCAGCGGCACATCTTCCACGACCGGGATATTGTGCTCGAGCGCGATCTCTTTGATCTTCTGTGCGATCAGGCGCTGCCCCTTGGCGAGTACGAACGGAGCCTGGTGCTGGTCGGGATCATACTTGAGCGCGACCGCGTAGTGGGTCGGGTTGGTTACCACGACATCGGCCATCGGGACGGCGTCCATCATCCGGTTGCGGGCCATTTGCATCTGGATCTGGCGGACGCGCGCCTTGATCTGCGGAGAGCCTTCGGTGTCCTTGTATTCGTCGCGAAGATCCTGCTTGCTCATGCGGATCGACTTCTCGAATTCGTAGCGCTGGTAGATGTAGTCAAGGACGGCGATAACGAAGATCACCGCGCCGACCTTCAGCGCGAGCCCAAGCGACAACTTGCCCATCGCGACTGCGATCTGCCCGACCGTCATGTCGGCCATCAGGAAGAAGGACGGGAAATCGGACGCGATCACCTTGTAGGCGACGAACCCGACCACGGCCAGCTTCAGCAGGTCGCGCAGGAGCGTCACGGCCGACCGGATCGACACGATCCGCTTGAAGCCGCTGATCGGGTTGATCTTGTCGAGCTTCGGTTCGGCCGCTTTGGGAGTGATGCGGAATCCGACCTGGGCGACATTGACCCCCAGCGCGATAATGGTCATCACCACGAAGAGCGGGCCGAGGATGATGAAGAATCTGATCAGGTTGTCTTTAAAAACCGTGTAGAACGTCGGATCCTGCAGGGCGATCGTCGGCGCATTACCCAGCAGGTGGCGGAGCATCGCCATCGTCTGCCCGGAGATGTACGGCCCCATGAGGTACAGCGTCAGAAAGCCGAGCGTCAGCATGGCGGCGGAGTTCAACTCCATCGACCGGGCGACCTGCCCTTCCTCACGCGCTTTTTCCCGGCGCCGTGAGGTTGCCTGTTCTGTTCTTTCCTGGAAGTTCTCTTCAGCCATACCGCTTACGCCTTACCAAAGGCCATGTAGATCACCCGCAGCTCCCCGTCGAGGTAGGCCGCCATCTTCTGCAGCACGTAGGAGAAGAACGGCAGCGAGAGAGCCATTACCGCGAGACCGGCGCCGATCTTGATCGGCATGCCGACGAAGAACACGTTCATCGTGGGCATCGTCTTGGACACCACGCCCAGGGCGACATCCACGAGGAACAGCGTTATCATGACTGGCGCAGCCACCTTGATTCCGATCACGAAGACATAGGCGCTGTACTTGATCAAGAGCTCGCCGACCTCACCTGACATGTTGACCATTCCCGCCGGCATCAATTCGTAGCTGTCGGCGAATGCGGTGAGAATCAGGTGGTGGCCGTTGATCGCGAAAAACACGAGGGTCGCGATCAGGTACCAGAACTTGCCGAGAACGGATACCTGGCCGGATCCGTTGACATCGGGGACCTCAACCATCGCGAAGCCCATCTGGTAGCCCACCAGCGCGCCGCCCGTTTCGACTCCCATGAACAGGAGCCGGTAGACCAGCCCGATAATGAAGCCGACCAGGATTTCTTTCACAGCCATTCCGGCCAGCATCCATGCCGAGGTCACAGCCGGAAGCTGCGGCTGGGCGATAACCGATGAGATAATTCCGGAGAGAAGGATGATCAGGCCGACCCGGATCATTCTCGGGACCGACTTGTCGCCGAAGACCGGCGCCATCAGGAAGAGCCCCGCGGCCCGCATGATGACGAGGAGGAAGATCGTGAGAGCGTTAGCGCCGTAGTTTACGAAGTCGAACAAAGTATTCCGTCCTGGTTTATCGGTTATCGCAAATCCCTATTTCAAATCCTGTGCCGGACTGAAACGGGGATTTTGAGAGAATTAACCGATTGCAGGCCAGTTACTTAAAAAGCGGCAGGGAGTGCCGGACAGACTGGTCCGGAGGGCAGTGCGGAAAAACTTACCAGACCTGTGGGAAAATAGTTCAGGACAGAGTTTACCGACGCGAGCCCGGCGGGGATGCCGTCCGCA
>JBGSIV010000156.1:0-5927 GCA_041742355.1 Candidatus Zixiibacteriota bacterium | reverse complement strand
CCAGCGGGATTTACCTGTACCGCCTCGAAGCGGGCAGCTTCTCGCAGACTAAAAAGATGGTCCTGCTGAAGTAGTTCAGCACCACCTTGGTCCTTACCTTCAGAGCCCCCCCACGGGGGCTCTGATCGTTACGGGCAGAATTTTGTGAGGATGGGGGACGAGACAAGGGAGGAAGGTTCGAGATCGATCTCGTCTTACTGCGGATTCTGGGGATTCGTTGCCGAGAGTGAACGGAGCAGCGCGACAATCTGGTCCGCTTCAAAGGGCTTGCGGAGGAAACCGTCGGCCTCGACCGTTTCGTCCCGCCCGCCGGATTCCGACTCGCCGAGAAATGCCGTGATGAGAATCACCGGCAGATCCGGGTGCTTCTCCTTGATTTCCTTCAATAGCTGGATACCGTCCATTCCGGGCATTCGTATGTCGCTGATCACCACGTCAACGGGACCGTTCTCCAGTTCGACCAGGGCCTGCTGACCGTTCTGGACGGCATAGGGTGTGTAGCCGTGGTAGGCCAGCGTGTCTGTGAGCATATCGCGGAAGAGGTCGTCGTCATCGACCACCATGACGCGTCGGATTGGGCTCCGGGCACGTTCCTGGCGGCGGCTCAGCGCCTCGCGGATCAGCTCTTCCATATGAGAGATCCGAAACGGCTTTGCCAGAAAGCCTACGGGCGAGGCCTGGCCAATGATCTCGGGAGATGCCACTCCCGTGATGAACAGAACCGGTAGATCCGGGTAGAGGCGGCGGATTCGCTTGTGGAGCGTGATGCCGTCCATCCCGGGCATCTTGATATCGGTAATCACGAGGTCGAAGCGGGACTGCTTCATGCGCTCCAGGGCATCGTGGCCGTCCACCGCCGCTTCGGCTGTGTAGCCGATTGCGTCGAGGGTATCCTGCAGCAGTTCGCGCAGGAGAGGGTCATCATCGACCACGAGAATGTGTGCCTGGGGATCGGGCATACTTACGAACGGATTATACCAAGCAACTTGTTCTTCTGTGCCTCGAGGAGTTCCGGCGAATCAGCCTCGATATTCAGCCGGAGGAGCGGCTCAGTGTTCGACGGGCGGAGATTGAACCAGAAGTTGTCGTAGCCCACCGTTAGTCCGTCGATCCAGTCCTGCTGACCATCCGCGTACGCGGCCGCTACGTCCTGCATCTTCGCGTTCTGGTCGGCGACGCGGCTGTTGATCTCTCCGGAACGGACATAGGGGTCAATGTCCCGGATCATGTCGTCCAACGGTCGGCCCTCTTCCGAAAGCAGTTCCAGGCAGACGAGGAAGGCGATGAGTCCCGAATCGGCAAACCAGTTGTCGCGGAAATAGAAGTGCCCGGAGTGCTCGCCGCCGAAGATGGCGTTGTGCTTCTTCATCAGGGGCTTAATGAGCGCGTGGCCGACGCGCGTGCGGATCGCCGTGCCTCCCATTCGCTCGACCAGTTCCGGGACGGCTTTCGAGCAGATGAGGTTGTAGAGGATCGTCTCGCCGGGGCTCTTCTTTAGAAGGGACTTGGCCACCATCGCCGTGACCATGTCGCCGCCGACTTGCCGTCCATTCCGATCCACCAGAAACATGCGGTCAGCGTCGCCGTCGAAAGCGGCGCCGAAATCGGCCCCGGTTTCAGCGATCTTCCGGACGAGGTCTTCGAGGTTCTCAAGTTCTATCGGTGATGCCGGATGGTTTGGGAAGGTGCCGTCGAGTTCGAAGAAGAGCCTCGTCGTTCGTATCGGCAGGCGGTCGAGCACCGGGGGGAGAGTGCGGCCGGCGATCCCGTTGCCGGCATCGATGACCACGTGGAAGTCACGGATCTTGCCAAGGTCAATGAATCCGAGGCAGTGGTCGGCGTAGTCGGAGAGGATTTCCTTGCGGACGATTATTCCGGGGGAGGGGGATTTCGTATACTCGACGCCGTTCTGGATGAACTTCAGAATCTGATTGAGGCCCTCCTGGCCGGAGAGCGGGACAGCCTCCCTCCGGCAGATCTTGAAGCCATTGTATTCTTTGGGATTGTGGCTGGCGGTGACCATCACACCGCCATCGTATCCGTACTTCCCGACCGCGAAATACAGAGCATCGGTCGAGATGAGACCAAGATCGATCACGTCGACCCCATTGTCATTGATGCCGCGGGCCAGGTGTTCGAACAGGTCGTCGGAGGAGACTCGCATATCGCGACCGATTGCGATTGCCTTCGGTTTCAGGACGCTGGCCAGGGCGTAGCCGATTTTGTAGGCGATCTCGCCGTTCAGTTGATCGGGAACCGTGCCGCGGATGTCGTAGGCCTTGAATATGGATGGATCGATTGCCATAGTATTATGCACCTCTTCTTTTGGGCAGTATAGAGGAGAGCGTTATCAGGCGTCAACCTTAAAGCGTGTAACGAAGCGCCAGGTGGAGAGTTCACGGGATTGATATGGTCGAGGGTACCCGGGAATAGCTGCCAAAGGAGGGGGGATCGGTCGAAGGAGGGGAGCCGGGATGGTTCTCCGGCTCCCGCGCCTCTGTCTGGCGCAGATCTACTGCGCCACCGGTTCGTCTTCCGGCAACGGGGAGGGGCGTGAGTCGGATCGGCGGGGTTTTAGGAATGGGATCAGCTTAGGGACCTGGCGGCTGTACTCAAGGTACTTGCGGCCATGAGCTGCGATGAGATCGCGTTCTTCGAACCACAGCCCCATGAGGATGTAGCCGGTGGTCAGGCCGCTGAAGAGCAGGTGGCCGACCGACATCGTGGGGGTGGCCCAGAACGCAATGAGGAAGCCGAGCATAAGGGGGTGGCGTACCAGCTTGTACAGGCTGCGTACCTGGAATCGGGGTGAGTCGATGTCTTTGCCCAGGAGGAAGCGGTATGTCTGGCGCATACCGAAGAGTTCGAAGTGATCTATGAGGAACGTGGCGAAGAGGACGATTCCCCAGCCAAGCCAGAAGAGGCCATGGAGGACCATTCGGCCGACGCTGTTCTGTACCTCCCAGACCGTACCCCCCATTGGTTGCCACAACCAGAAGAGAAGGGCCAGGGAGAGATTGGCGAAGAGCACGAAAGTTGACCGGACGGCCGCGCGGGGCATGATACTGCCCATCCAGGCTTTGAACGACGGCCTGGCCATGATGGTGTGCTGCACGGCGAAGAGGCCAAGGAGCAGCGAGTTGACGAGCAGGGCGAGGCCGGTGCTACCGGTCATTTCCGCCGCACCCGAGTCGATCGATTTGGGGACGAGGACATTGCCGACGAACCCGATGGCATAGAGGAAGACTCCGAGGAAGAACAGGTACGACAGGAGGCCATAGAGAAAGACGATTACTCTCTGCATGAGCGTTCACCTGTGCTTAAAAGTGTGAGCGATAGGAGTGCAGCCCGTGTGGGCGAACACTGTGACGGAGTAGTATCGCGGTGCAATAGTCTACCTATATAGTCTACGCTTTATGACGCGTGGTGTCAAGCGATTCCTCGGTGGCCACAGGGATCGGGGCGTTGGGGGATGGGGGTGCGGCCGATGCCGGCGATGCCGGTGCGCGCGATTTCGTGAGCGTTCGCGGCGGCGGCCTGTCGATCTTCGGGGGAGGATGGGCAGGTGGCCCAACCCCCGGTCGGGCCAGGTGTTAGCGAGGTGGAGGGGAGGGAGACCAAGGGATTGGGAGAGTGATTTCGGGGCACCGGTGAGGTTCTGGGAGGGGCAGGATTTTTTGCCGATTGGGCCGTTTATTACCGCTTGCGTTTTTTCGCGGATTGATTATACTGGTTGGCCCTTGCGGTGGCTTATGTCCTGCAGGGTTGCCGTGTCCTTGCGACAGTATCGCAGGCGCCCGAAAGGGTTTCGCTGCAATCGGGCGGTTAGCTCAGCTGGTTAGAGCACCTGCCTTACACGCAGGGGGTCACAAGTTCGAATCTTGTACCGCCCAGTTAGACGTGACCTCTCTGGGATTGGAACTGGCGATACCGCCGGGCTGTTTCACGGTGGTTGCAGGCGGCTTGAGATTTGACGAGTTCTTTGGAAGAATAGCCGGGGTTGTAGTTCAGTTGGTTAGAACGCCTGCCTGTCACGCAGGAGGTCGCGAGTTCGAGTCTCGTCAACCCCGCCATTGACTTCGAAGGCCTCGGCTTGCACCGAGGCCTTCGTTACTTCTGTTTGCAGCTCCGATAGAGATCAGTGATACATCACTTCAACAGCAACATCTTCTTCGTCTGGACATGATCTCCGGCTTGGAAACGATAGAGATACACGCCTGTTGATACAGAGCTACCGACTGAATTCGAGCCATCCCAAGTGATTGTATAAGATCCGGCCGATTGCTCCTGGTCGAGGAGCGTGCGCACTCTCTGGCCGAGGACATTGTACACTTCGATGGTAACGTGACTGCGCTCGGGCAGGCTGTACTCAATGGTCGTCACCGGATTGAACGGATTCGGGTAGTTCTGTGATAGATCGAATCGGTAGGGTAGAATCTCGCCGAGGTCGTCATCTTCAACGTCGACCGGTATCTGTGAAGCAAACAACGCGTAAACTCCGGTCTCGGTGATTGACGTTGCCACAATGTTCAGGGTGGTATCGACCAGCCCGCCGACTAACTCCCACTGCCCGGCGCCGGTGTTCCAGTGATAAACTGCGAGATCCGTTTCATTGACCCGATAGCCGCTCATCGGCGCGAGATCACTTTCGGCATAGTAGATCGCATTGCTGTTTGACCCGGTCAGAGTCATTCCCGGTGGCACTGACAGCGAGTGGGCATCACCAACCTGAACGGCATCGGGGGCTAGACCGGTCATTGGCACCGGATAGGCTGACGACACTATTAGCACGGTGTGAAGGCCACTCTGCGAACTGTCAAGGCTGACTACCACGCTGCCTCTAGGGCCGGTCAAATGCAACAACTGACTGGCCGCTTGAACATCGGTGAAGGCAAAAGGTGTTATCAGGAAGAACGTCTGGGAGGCGTCATCAAGTGCGTGGATGGTGGCCATACCCGTTACCATCGCGGTATCGGGCATCTGAGTAACATAACCGTTCGCGTCTGATTCGAACTGAGTGGACAGAACCAGGCCGGACTCCGTTGCCATGTCAAGCTGCGGCTCAGAGCTGAACGGCCGTTCAATCGTCAAGGCATATTCCCAACCTGTATCGGTGATTCTCCCCTCGCAGATCATTGGGAAACTCCCATGTACGGGATGAAGCTCCAGCAGAACACTGTCGTCGGTGGATGGAGCGACGCTTCCTGACAACCACACCCGGTCTGAGAGACTCACGCTTGCCGCTAATGGCGTCGGAACGACTACGAAACCGAATCCGGCTGCACCAACCAAATCCTGGGTCACGTCGACGCCAAGAACCCAGATCCAGCCGTCGTCAGTTGTGTTCCCCTGCTCAACCATTCTCCCCGTTGCCGTTTGTTCGTGCCATACCGCGGCGCCGCCGACCGGTGCACCGTCAACTTTTATCCTGACTGATCGGACGTTGGTCGCCGGTGGCAACACCGGACTGGCAAAGCGCACCAGCCGGCCGACATCGTAGTCAAGATCCAACGGGTCATCATTGGGGCCGGGGAAGTAGTTCAAGCCACCCGGCGTGCGCCGTTCGGAGGTATCGGTCAGGTGAGGCTTGCGAATCGGCACGTAGATGCCATCAATCGGATCTTCCATGTAGAACTCGAACAAGCCCCAACACGAAGAGTCATTTGTTCTCCACTGATCGGTCGTGCGGCATCCGGCATTTTGATACAGGTAATCGCTGGACATCTCCGATGCAAAGGGTCCAGCGTATGAACGGTCATACTGAGACTGCATAAAACCAAAATTCCCCCGCGGGTTCATTACATCGGTACAGCAGTTAATCGGGTTTCCTAGTCCGTCGGTGCATTGGTATTCGTCGTAGAAGCCAAGCGCATAGTGTCCGAACTCATGGGCAATCGTACGGTAGTTATCGGACAACTCATCCATCA
>JBGSIV010000155.1:0-2641 GCA_041742355.1 Candidatus Zixiibacteriota bacterium | reverse complement strand
ATTGCTGTCGATCGCAATCCGCTGCTCCGGCGGGAGATTGAACAGCAGGTTCAGCAGCACCCGGGCAGTGGTTGCCGCATTGCCCGCGTCGAGCACCTGCGTGATCACCCGCTGGCGCTCCCCCTGCCAGCGGAGCAGATCCGCCTCTCCGATCTGTCGGAGATTGTAGTCGGAAGCGACATACTCAAGCGTCCGCTCGACCAGTTCGCGGTACCGTCCTTCGACCTTCAGCTCCTCCTCGGCACGCAGTCGCGCGAGGTACGCCGTCGCCACCGCCAGTTCAAGGTCGAGCCGGGCCTGGCGCTGGGCGGTCTCCGCAAGCCGGGTCTGAGTCTTCGCCACGTCACGCGACCGCAATGACTCGAGCGAGACAATCGTTTGATCGAGCACCAGTGACGCCCGGTACTGGTCGTTCTTGAGTGGCTCGATCGTGTTGTTGAGCGTGTTATCGTCGACGTATCCCGCCCGTCCCTCCAGCGCGACATGGGGCCAGTATTGGGCCGCAACCGCTCTGGCACCCCGGGTGGCCGCCTCGATGGCATCATAGGTGGCCAGGAAAGTCGGGTTCCCGTTGATTGCGCGGCCGACTGCATCCACCAGCGAGTACCAGTCCATCGGTTCCTGTCTCACACTGGTCACGGGCTCTCCGGAGAGGAGCGCTTCGGCCGGCAAATCGACCCCGACCGCCGCCGCCGTGGTCGTGTTGACCGCGAGCGAAGATCCCCCGCGGTAGAGCACGGGAAGGTCGGATGGCGTTTCCCCGCGGACGATCTGCAGGATTTTGACCACGTGAAAGTGAGCCTCCGACACCAGCCCGTAGGCGTAGTTGGTGGCGAATGCCCCTCGTGTCACCATGAACTTCCCTTCCCAGGTGAACACCGGTACCCCTTCGGCCGCTGTCACGCGGAAGAACTCATTGAGTTCTGAGATTGTCAATCCCCAGGTGGGACCGAGGTAGAGGGCGTCGATATCTTTCGGGATGCTGTTGAATGACTTGAAGAAGGCGTAGGTGCCGTAGATGTCGAAACCCTCGGCGGTCACCGTCTCAAAACCGCCCTGGCGGCCAAGGCGGGTGATCCGCGCAACCACCGAATCCGCCTCTCCGTCCTCCCCGTCGAACCAGAGCACGCCCAGTTTCTTCAGGGGGACAAGCCGGGCGAGCACGCTGATGTCATCTTCGATTTTGCCCGGCATTTCATGTACCGTCAGGTTCCGCGCAGCCGGGTTGCCGGCTGAATCGACCAGGCCGGCCGCCAGCAGGTCGATCTGCCGGACCCCGAGAATCGGTCCCCGGTAGCCGGCGGCCAGTAGATCCTTCACCACCCACGGCCCCACCGCAATCATGACATCAATCCCCGGGATTCTGGCCAATTCGGTGGCCTTGATCCGACTGCTGTCGCGCACCCAGGCCGCCGATCTGTATCCCTCAGGCACGAACACAAACTGCGTGTCCGGCGGGGCCATATTGGTCAACTGGCGCTGGATCTCCTCGCGCATGACGAAACTGATCGGATGTTCACCGGCCTCGAAGTAGCCGACGCGGATGATTGTTTCGGCCGCAACCGGCGCCGCGGTCAGAGCCAGTATCAGCAGGGCAAAGGCAAAGCGGGCAGAGGTATATCGACACATAGGATGGTTCTCCTCGCGGTGTTCGGGCATCATGCAAGGATAATAGGCAATTCGGGGTGCGGGTTAAAGGGATTTTTGGGGGCGGTCGGCGGCGCGAACCTCGCGCCGGACATGAGGAAGAGCTTACAGGGCCAGCATTTCTCTCACCAAATCGGCCAGCGCGGAGGAGCGGTACGGCTTTTCCAGGAGGCGCGTGTGGTCGGCGAGGTGGTCGGGGAGTCGAAATCGATTGAGTGAGTCGCCGCTCGAGATGATGACGGGGAGCGAAGGTACGCTGGCGCGGATTTCGGCGAGGATATCCAACCCGGAACAGTCGCCGAGGGTCAGGTCGAGCAGGATAAGATCTACCGAAGTGGCTGATCCTCTCAGTCGGACCCTGGCTTCGGCGCCCGAATCGGCCAGTTCAACCTCGAATCCGGCCCGTACGAGGATCTTCTCGGCTAGGTCACGGATCATCGGCTCATCGTCGACAACGAGGATTCTCAAATAGCCAACCCCTTTGTGGTTCTGTCCCTGCGAGCGTTGCGGTACGCTCGGCCTACGCACTGTATCGGCATTCGCTCCAAAAGCATGAAGGGGTGCCGCAATGAGGAGCGCTGTTGTGGCTCTGATGGCCGGATGGCGGATCCGGCGCGCTCATCTTCGTCGTAGAAGGAGGACGGGGAAATCGACAAGCACAAAAAGGCCGTCCCGAGTGATCGGGACGGCCTTGTTTTACCGGACAACAGTCGGGCTAAACGCCTTGGTCAGGCCTTAGCACGGAATCGGAGCCGGACCAGCCTTGAACAGGAAGTTCACGAGGTAGGTCAGATCGCTCACGATAACCTTGTTGTCGTTGTTGACGTCACCGTGCTGCAAGCAGGCGGGCGCCGGACCGGCCTTGAACAGGAAGTTCACGAGGAAGGTCAGGTCGCTCACGATGACCTTGTTGTCGTTGTTGACGTCACCCTTCAGGACGCAGCAGCTGGTCTGGTAGCGGTTGGCCCACCACTTCTTGGCCTTGGCCGCAGCG
>JBGSIV010000154.1:0-13437 GCA_041742355.1 Candidatus Zixiibacteriota bacterium | reverse complement strand
CCGCGCAGCCCGCAGACGCATTTCTCGCCGGCCGGGTCGATCGGCAGGTGCCCGAATTCACCGGCCACGCCGCCGGCGCCACGGTAGATATCGCCATTGAGAATGTATCCGGCGCCGATACCGTGTGACATTTTGATGTATATGAGGTCGTCCACACCTCGGCCGGCCCCCCACCAGTGTTCGGCCAGGGCGCCGAGGTTGGCATCGTTGTCCAGGTGCACCGGAACGCCAAAGCGATTCTCGAGTTTCTCCAGACCGCTCTCGCCGCGCCAGGCCGGGATGACTCTCTCTGAAAGCCACTTGGGGTTAACCGGGTCAACCGGGCTGGGGACAGCCATTCCGATCCGCAAGAGACGGTCGATGCCCCCGCCCCACTCGGCCATGCAATCATCGCACAGCTTGAAGACGACTCTTCGAGTACCTTCCGGGTCAGTACGGACCGGATGCTTCTGCTCCTTCCACACGAGCACCCGCCCGCGCAGATCGGTCAGGGCAACCGATACGTGCGTCGCGCCCAGATCCACCCCAAGGATCACCCGGGCCTGGTCCTGAAACTCCAGCACGATGGGCCGGCGTCCGCCGCTTGATTGGCCCGCGCCTGCCTCGGTTACCAGCCCGGTCTTGAGCAGAAGATCGATAATCTCGGATACGGTGGACCGGGACAAATCGGTATAGCGAGCAATATCGGCACGCGTTGTTTGTTTCTCGTGCCAGATAAGACGCAGGACCGATTCGGCTAACGGGCGCCGACGCTTCTGAATGTCCTGCGCCGCCCCGACCGGTCCGATATGATTGTTATGTACGCCGCCGTTCATATGATCATCCCATCAATTAATCTCTACCGGTGGAAATAGATGTTGTCAACATACACAGTGTTTGGATCCCCGGAAAGAATCAATTGAGCCACGTGCCCCCGGGTGATCAGGCCGGTGAACGCCGTGAGCGGAAGATCGATACTGACCCAGGTTGCCGTATTCATGGTGCTTCCATCGAGCACAATCTCATGCTCGACATCGTCGCCGCCGCCGTTCCATACGCCGTTCGCCCCAAAATCCACGAGCTTGATCTTGAATACCGATGGCGAAACGGTGGGATCCGGCGTCCAGACATCGATATGGAAATGTGTCATGATCGACGCGTCTATGGTGGCGCTGGCAAATTCAATCCCGGCGAAGACGAGGTTCGTGTATTTCTTCGTGTGATCGGAACCGATGGCGTAATCGGCGACATCAGCCATGTCCCACGGCGCGGTGGGCAGTCCAGAGCTATATAGGTAGATGTTATCGACATAGACCGTGTCCGGATCCCCGGAAAGAATCAACTGAGCCAGATGCCCACGGGTTGTCAGGCCGGTAAAGCTGGACAGAGGTATGTCGAGGCTCACCCAGCTTCCCGTGTTCATCGTGCTCTCATCCAGCGTGATTTCGTGCTCGACATCATCGCCGCCACCGTCCCAAACTCCGTTGGCGCCGAAGTCGACCAGCTTAATCCTGAAGGTCGATGGGGCGTCGGTCGGGTCCGGCGTCCAAACGTCAATATGGAATTGCGTCATCGCGGTGGCGTCGATCGGGTTGTTCGCAAACTCAATACCGGCGTAGACGAGCTGAGTGTATTTCTTCACGTAGTCTGAGCCGATCATATAATTCTGCACGTTGGCCATATCCCATGAAGCCGACCAGGTGTCAACGGCAACGTCACTATAAGCATCGCTGAAGAGTGAAATCACGTCACTCGGGTCGACGGTGGGTGTCGGCGCAGGGCTTGTCGGCACGTACTGCGATACCGGACAAACGGGAGGCAGCGGGCCGCCCTTGAAGAGCCGCGCCACCAGGTACGTCAAATCGGACACGTTGACCGACCCGGATCCATCGACATCGCCGTTGCCGCCGCAGAGCGATGCGGAGCCGCCTTTGAAAAGATGGGCAATCAGGTAGGTCAGGTCGGCCACATTCACTGAACCGGACAAATCGAGGTCACCCCGGAGTTCGCAGCACGACAGCGACGAGCGTTGATACACCCTGACATAATCGACGAGCATTGTCTGGGGAAATACAGTCGAACCATCGGGCGAACCGACAAACGTACCACCCACGGCGACATTGAGGATAATGTAAAACGGGTGATCGAACACCCATTCGGCGCCGCCGAGGTCATCCGGTCCAACGCTGTGGTACAGTACGCCGTCTATGTACCACCGGATCACGTTCTCTTCCCATTCCACGGAAAAGGTGTGAAAGGCGGTGTCGAACCGGTCGTTGTAGAGAACGTAGGCCGAACCGATCCCCCCACCGCCCGAATAGCCGGGGCCATGAAGGGTGCCGTAAGCGATATTCGGCTCCTGCCCGCGGTACTCCATGATATCTATTTCGCCGCACTGCGGCCAGCCGACCGAACCAATGTCATTGCCGAGCAACCAGAAGGCCGGCCAGATCCCCTGCCCGGTGGGGAGCTTGATGCGTGCTTCAATTCGGCCGTAGGTCGGCTCGTAGAGATTGCGCGTGACAATTCGGGCCGACGTGTAGGACTGACCCGCGTACCACTCTTCGCGGGCGACGATCGCCAGATAACCGTTGCCATCAAGCGATACGTTTGTCGGGCGATCCGTATCGTATTCGAGTTGGGCGTTTCCCCAATCGGTCCCTATATCATAATCCCACTTGGAGGCATCGGGCGACTGGCCGGCCGAACCGCCGAATTCGTCGCTCCAGACAAGAACCATGTCCTCGTTCGATGTGGCGAGCACCGGTACGACAGCGGCCGTCAGCGCGACACAGATGAGAAACAGGTGGATCACGGATTTGAAATTTGGAAGAGCCACAATCAGTACCGTTTCCTTTGCAGTTGACCCGGTGCTCTGAGCCGGTGGAACTACCGGGGTCCACCCTTCGAGGTGCGACCGCTCCGGCGTCATGGTCCCCTCCGGCTGGGATCCGTTTGCACATCGACAACGGGCCACCCCGGTTCAGGAGTGGCCCGTGCCAGTACCGAGATCTGATTAAGTCACAGGCGGAGGCCTGTATTACTATCTCCCAAGATTACTTGTGGAAATAGATGTTATCAACCCACACGGTGTTCGGGTCACCCGAAATGATCATCTGGGCGAGATGGCCACGGGTGATCAGTCCGGTGAAGTCCGAGATCGGAATCTCAATGCTTACCCACTCGCCCGTGTTCATCGTGTTTTCGTCAAACGTCAGCTCGTGCTCGACGTCGTCACCGCCACCATCCCAAACGCCGTTGGCGCCGAAATCGACCAGCTTCACTTTGAACACGGCCGGCGCGCTGGTCGCATCGGGCGTCCAAAGGTCCATGTGGAAGTGCGTCATCGCCGAAGCATCGACCGTTACGGACGTGAACTCGATGCCGGCGAAGGTCAGATTGGTGTACTTCTTTGCGTTGTCGGAGCCGATCACGACATCCTCAACATCGGCCATGTCCCAGCCGGCCGACCACGTGTCAACCGTGGCGCTCGTGTAGGCATCACTGTACAGCGATACCACATCGACCGCAGCGAGAGCGGGCGTCGGCGCCGGGCCGACCGGTTCGGTCGGAGGCTCGGTGTAGAAATAGATGTTGTCGACCCAGAACGTGGACAGATCACCGGAGATGATCATCTGGGCCAGGTGACCGGTCGTAGTCAGGTTGGTGAAATCGGTCAGCGGCACATCGATACCGGTCCAGGAGCCGGTGTTCATCGTGTTTTCGTCGAACGTCAGTTCGTGCTCGACATCGTCGCCGCCGCCGTACACACCGTCGACGCCGAAATCAACCAGCTTGATCTTGAAGATCTTCGGAGCGTCGGTCGACTGCGCGGTCCAGACATCCATGTGGAAACGGGTCATGGCCGAGGCATCGAGCGGGCTGGAGGTGAACTCGATCCCGGCGAAAATCAGGTTGCTATACTTCTTGGTGTTGTCCGAGCCTATCAGGTAATCTTCGACATCGGCCTGATCCCAGACCGCCGACCAGGTGTCGACCGTCCCGCTGACATACGCATCGCTGTACAGCGACACGACATACGCCGCATCCGGCGTCGGAGTCGCGGCCGGAACGAGCGGCGCCGTCGGAATGCCCGAATCATAGCAGTAGACGTTGTCGACATACAGGGTGTTCGGATCACCCGAAATGATCATCTGGGCCAGGTGGCCCGTCGTGACGAGGTTGGTGAACGCGGCCAAGGGCACGTCGATCGACACCCACTCGCCGGTATTCATCGTGGCCTCGTCGAACGTCAGTTCGTGCTCGACATCGTCGCCGCCGCCGTACATCCCGTCGGCGCCGAAATCGACCAGCTTGATTTTGAACACGGCCGGCGCGCCGGTCGCATCGGGCGTCCAAACGTCCATGTGGAAGTGCGTCATCGCCGAAGCATCAACCGGGCTGCTGGTAAACTCGATACCGGCATAGACCAGGTTCGTATACTTCTTCACGTTGTCCGCGCCGATCAGGTAGTCCTCAACATCGGCCATGTCCCAGCCGGCCGACCAGGTGTCAACCGTGACATTGGTGTAGGCGTCGCTGAAGAGCGATACGACATCGGCAGGATCCGGGGTCGGCGTCGGCGCCGGACCAGCCGGCACGGGCTGCGGGCCGCTCACGTTGACAGTGATACTGCCGGTGGCATCCACCAGGCCTAGCTTGGCGGTCAGTGTCGCCGTCCCGGCGTTGCCTGCAGTGAGAGTGCCGTCGAGACCCACCGAAACGATCGAGGGATTCGAAGACGTGAACGTGAAATAGCGCGGCATGGCGCTGACCGTCATGTCGGTGCCGTCGATGTCAAAGATCACCGAACCGTTGTTGACCGTGAACGTGTTGCCGCTCTCCGCCTCGACCGTCTGGACGGGCAGTGCGGGCCGCGGATTGGTGATAGTGGCCAGGTCTTCGAAAATGATCTCGTCGATCCAGATCTGGCAGCCCACGCCGCCCTCGGGGCCTTCCGCGAAGAAGAAGAGACCCGCTTCGGCGCTGAGCTTCTCGGCGAGCGGGAACGGGATAACGTATTTCTGCCACGAGGTGGTCAAAGCAAGACCACCCACCTGTGCGGTGTACTGCGACAGGCCGGTGTTATCGTTACCGATACCGGCGACATCGAGCGTCGCCGCCCGGCTGGCCTTGGCCCAGAAGGTCAGGGCATTAAACTCCGTCAGGTCGCGTGCGTCGGCCGTAAAGGCGCCGCCGGCGTAGGAGCCGGAAGGATCACCGACATCCGGTACGGTGATGACCAGACCAGCAGTGCCGGCATACATGGAGTCGAGGTCAACTTGGACCGCATCCAGTTTGGAACCGCCGAAGGCTTCATAGGAAACCGTGTTGCCGTACTCGTCAACGAAAACCACATTCGGCTGGGCCGGGCAGTCGACCGGCGCGACCCCGCTCTTGAACAGGAAGTTCACGAGGTAGGTCAGGTCGCTCACAATGACTTTGCTGTCGTCGTTCAGATCGCCGTGCTCAAGGCACGTGGGAGCCACGCCCCCCTTGAACAGGAAGTTGACCAGGAAGGTGAGGTCGCTGACGATCACCTTGTTGTCGTCGTTCACGTCCCCGCGCAGGACGCAGCACGACTGCGCTGACGTGGTCGCCGGCACGAGGGAGCCGACGACAAACATCAGCACGAAAAGTGCCAGAACGTAATGCAAGCGTTTCATGCCATTACTCTCTTTCCGATTGCTTCATGAACTACCGTATCTGTCTCTTGATCAAATATTCCTGGGTCGGTCAGATTGGGAATCAGTTTGACCGTTCTGTCCGTCTCATTTCGTCAGATTGCTTCAATACAAGGATCCTTCATTCACACCTCCTCCGGCATCGCTGTCCCTTGCGTCACTTGTGGAAATACACATTGTCGATATATACCGTGTTTGGATCCCCCGAGATGATCAGTTGAGCCAGGTGTGCTCGAGTCGTAAGATTGGTGAAGTTGCCGAGGGGCAGATCAATCGCCACCCACGTGCCGGTGTTCATCGTGCTTTCATCAAGCGTCAGTTCGTGCTCGACATCGTCGCCGCCGCTCCAGGCGCCATCGGCCCCGAAATCGACCAGCTTGATTTTGAAGATCGCCGGGGCGTCGGTCGGGTCCGGTGTCCACAGGTCCATGTGGAAGTGGGTCATCGTCGATGCATCGATAGTCGTGTTCTTGAACTCGATACCGGCAAAGAGCAGGTTGCTGTATCTCTTGGTGCTGTCCGATCCGACCATGTAGGTGGCCACGTCGGCACTGTCCCAGGGTGCCGACCAGGTGTCGATCGCCACGTCGGTGTAGACATCGCTGTACAGCGAAACGACGTCGGCTGCCGGCTGTGACGGCGCTGGAGCGGGCGTCGTCGGAGCCGTGGGAAGGCCCGAATCATAGAAGTAAATGTTGTCGATGAATACGGTGTTCAAGCTGGGCGCAGTGAGCACCAGTTGACCCAAATGGTCCTTTGTGAGCAGATCGACAAAACTCGACAGCGGAACGTCGATACTCACCCACACGCCCGTTCGCATGATAGTGTGATCAAAAGAGAGCTCGTCATAGAGGTCGTCGCCGCCGCCCAGCGCCCCGTCGGCGCCGAAATCGACCAGCTTGACTTTGAAAACGACCGGTGAGCCGGTCGGATCAGGCGTCCAGAGATCCATGTGGAAGTGCGTCATCGTGTTCGCGTTGATCGGGCTGGTGCGGAACTCTATGCCGGCGTAGTTAAAGTTGGTGTACTGCTTCATGCTATCAGTGCCGATCGTGAAATTCGCCACGTCGGCGGCATCCCAGACAGCCGACCAGGTGTCAACGGGAACATTGGTGTAGATGCTGCTCAGGAGCGATATCACGTCGCTGGCATTCTCGGTCGGTATCGGAGCCGGGATCGTCGGCACTGTCGGCTCCCCGGCATCGTAGAAATAGATATTGTCGATATATATGGTCGACAGCTGGTCACTCGAAAGTATCAGCTGCGCCAGATGCGCGCGGGTCGTCAGTCCGGAGAACGAAACCAACGGCAGATCAATAGAGACCCAGGTGCCGGTGGCGAGCGCCGGAGCGGTGGTGGCGGAAAACGAGATCTCCTGCTCCTTGTCATCACCGCCGCCGAAAACCCCGTTGGCGCCGAAATCAACCAGCTTGATCTTGAACTCGGCCGGAGCTGCCGTCGAGTTGGGCGTCCAGATGTCCAGGTGGAACCTGGTCATGGCGGACGCATCAATTGTCGGGGTGGTGAACTCGATACCAGCGAATGCCAGGTTGCTGTACTTCTTCACATTATCAGAAGCAACCGTTTCGTCGGAGACATCAGCCATGTCCCATTCAGCCGACCAGGTGGTGACCGCGACATCGGTGTAAGCATCGCTATACAGAGAAATCACATCGGCCGCCGCTGCTGTCGGCGTCGGAGCGGCCACAGTGGGAGCGGCATCCGCCGCGCTGACCGTCACGCTGATTGAACCGGAGGCGTCCACAGCCCCGAGTTTGGCCGTCAGCTCAGCGGCCCCCTGGCCAACACCGGTGATCACGCCAAAATCCCCGGCCGTAACGGCACTGGTATTGGAGGAGGTGAACGTCAGGTAGCCCGGCATGGCCCGCAGCTCGTGCGGAAGACCGTTGACATTAAGACTCACGTCGACATAGCCGAGCGTGTCAACCTCGCCGACCTCAAGCGTGCGCGACGATGTACCCAGGTCGGCGGAAGGACTGGTGACCGTTCCGAGCGCCTCGTATTTAATCTCGTCAAACCAGATCTGGCAACCGGCGCCGCCCTCGGGGCCTTCGGCAAAATAGAACATGCCCTGCTCAGCCGTCAGCTTCTCCGGCAACGGTATTGGAAGCACGAACTTCGTCCAGGTCGTGGTGAGCTCAAGATTATTCATCTCAGCCGTGTACGTGGACGTTCCCGTGTTGTCGTTGCCGATCCCGACCACATTCAGGGTTACAGTGCGACTTGCCTTGGCCCAGAATGTCAGCGCATCGAAGCCGGAAAGGTTACGACCAATAGTGGTGGTGAAGGCCCCTCCGGCGTAACTGCCGGACGGATCGCCGGAGTCCGGAACGATCACATTGAGCGAAGCCGTCCCCGCCTGGGTCTGCGTCAGGTCGATATCAACAGCATCCAGCTTCGAGCCGAGAAATGCCTGAAAGGTCACGCCGCTGCCGAATTGATCGAGAAATACATCGCCTTCGGTCGGAAATTGAGCCGGGGCCGTTCCATGGTCGCGGCTGCAGCCGGCCACGCCCAAGGCGCCAGAGAGCATCACCAGAGTGAGGATGCGGAACCAACGTCTGACGAGCATCATAATCCTCCTGATCGAGGTCTCCTGTTGTGGGGGCGAGTCCAGCTGCCCGATCAGTATCCCGGACAGCTCGGGACTTTGTTCGCTTTACGAACAAAGTATAGGTCAGGCCCGAATTTGTCAATGCTTTTGTTGTGGATAATTGGAGAGCAGTATCCGAGATGGATGATTCGCCCCTCCGGCCTGCGAACAGCGAAGCGCCGCCATCACTTGCCGGAAAGACCTAAGACTTGATATTACAATCGCTTGAGAGGAAAGAACCGAATTCGCTAAGGACTCTGGCGGCTGAACAGCCCACCCCTCCTCGGGTGCGCACCGCAAAAGAATACCGCCGGCGTCGTGATGACGCCGGCGGGTCAACGTACTCCTTGCCGCGCGATTCAACGCGCCGGGGCAGAGGTTACTTCAACAGCAGCATCTTTCTCGTCACTGACTCCCCACCCGTGTCAACACGGTAGAGGTAGACTCCGCTGGCCACCGGACGACCGGCATCATCCCGGCCGCGCCACGACACCGCATGCGAACCGGCCTCCAGGTAATCCTCCAGTATCACCGCTATCTGCTGTCCCAGCGTGTTGTATACCGACACGCGTACGCGCGAAGCTGCGGCGAGACTAAAGGTGATCTGCGTTTCCGGGTTGAACGGATTCGGGTAGTTCCCGACATCCGCCACTTTCGGCATGTCGACCGTCAGCTGCACCAGCAGTGTCAGCGAGCCGCTAACCCCGGCTACGCCGATGTGCACCGTGTCGACATACACCCCGATTGACAGGCCCGAAGGATCTATGGAGAAGCAGAGGCTGTCGCCCGTCACGCCCGTCGAGCCCAACAACGTCGTAAAGCTGCTGCTCGAATCAGCCACCCAGGCGGTGTACGTCGCCGGGGTGCTGGAGGAGGTGACCAGTGCGCACCGCGTGACCGGGTTGTCGCCTCCGATGAGGCTGTTGTAGTACACGACCGACGGATTGACTTCCGCCGTCGCTGGTCCGCCGCTGTCGGCCGTCAGCGTCAGGATCACCGGCACTATGACCGGATGAACCACACCACTCACGATGCAGACTATGCTGTCGGAATACGTCCCGCCGGAGAACGGCGCCGCCGGGTTGATCACGATCCTTACGGAGTCATTCGTCAGTCCCGACGAATCGGGGATCGATACCCACGCCGAGCCGTTCAGCACATAGGCCGAATACATGGCCGGGGCGTTGCTCGAACTGAGGACGAAGCCGCGGTACATTTGGTTCTCGCTTCCCAGCGGGACGGCGACACTGATGTACGCCGGTGCGGCTGATGCCGTTGCCCCGGTGCCGGAAGAGTCTTCCGTCACGTGGAGTACCACCGGGATCGCCGGCACATTCGTGGCGCCATCGACATGGCAATCAATCGTGTCAGAATAGTAGCCTGCCGACAAACCGCTTGCGGTCACGCTGAAGCACACCGAGTCGTTTGTCATTCCCGATGTCTGCAGCAGCGTCAACCACGCCGAACCGCGGCGCAGGCTCGCGGTGAACGGCGCAGGCGCATTGCTGGACCAAACCACCATGCACGCGATCTGGGCCGCCTCGGTGTAGAGCCGCGCCGTCAGGAAGAAACTCGACGGATACGTTCCGGCCGTGTCCGTGAACACCGTGTCTTCGCCTGCTACGACCGTCAGCAAAATCGGCACGAGCACCGGCTGCGCGACGCCCTGCACGGTGCAACTGATGCTGTCGGAGTAGATCCCGTACGCAAGCCCGGTAGCGTCGATGGTGAACCGGACCGAGTCACTCGTGACCCCGATCGAATCGACGACCTGCAGCCACGAGGATCCGAACAGCTTCGCGGCCGAGAAATTGGCCGGAGCATTCGATGACGACAGCACGAAGGAGCCCGCCTGGATCGGCGCACCGCTCTGCGGCCCGGTGACGAACGTGAACCAGGCCGGGGAAGCAGTAGCCGTCGAACCGGTGCCGCTGGAATCTCCAAGGATTGTGAGCGATACCAGGACCGAAGCCGGCATGTCCACTCCCGACACGCCGCACACCAGGCTGTCCCAGTAGTACCCCGGAGCCAGACCCGCGCCATCAACTGTGAAGCGAATGGAATCGCTCGTGATCCCGATCGAATCCACAATCCTCAGCCACGATGAGCCGAAGGCACTCCGGACTGCGTAGGACGCGGGCGCGTTTGTGGAGGACAGCACAAAGGTCCCTGCCTGTGCCGGACCACCGCTCCACGGCGCCGTCGTGTAATTGAAGTGGTTCGGGACCGCCGACGCGGAGTGACCGGTTCCACTCGAATCGCCCAGGTCGAGCGTGACGACAATGGCCGGGACATTCACTACCCCGTTCACATGGCAGAAGATGGTGTCGACAAATAACCCGGGTGAAAACGAGGAGACATTGTCAACCGTGAAGCAGATCGAATCATTGGTCATCCCTGCCGAATCGACCAGGTGCAGCCAGTTAGAACCGTTGGCCACTTCAAGCCAGTACGCCTCGGGCTGACCCGTGGAGAGGTAGGCGCATCCGGTCTGCGGGGGAGCGCCTGCTTGGGCGGCGAAGTAAAAGTACGCCGGCAACACCGATGCCGAGTCGGGCTGATCGCCAATAGTCAAACAGACCGGCTGGTAGAGATCGTAGCTGACGCCGTCTACGCTGTAGACCAGCGTATCGCAGTACAACCCCGGCGCCAGGCTGGCCGGGTGGAGGCGGATGCAAACACTGTCATTCGTTGTGCCGCTCGGCTCAACCAGCTCAATGAAGGTCGCCGCAGTGGAGTCCTTCAGCCGTACCGTATATCCGGCCGGGGCGTTGGTCGAGGTAAGGTAGGCGCAGGCATCCAGCATCTGCGTCCAGCCTTCCGGCAACCAGAAGGAGTAACCCGCCGGCATGAGCGAAGCGTCATAGCCGACAACAGCTGTATCGCTGACCACCAGGTGAATCGGAACCCATATCGGGCTGTTGGACACACCGCTGATGTCGAACTGGATGGTATCGGAGTAGATCCCCTCGACTAACCCGACCGTGGATATACTGAAGCACATGGTCGTGTTGGCGCCGAGCACTGAATCCGCGCTCGACCAGGTAAATGTTACGTTGCCGCCGAGGATCGTCGCGTTGAACACCGAGTTCGGATTCGTGGAGTACAGGTTGAAACACCGCTGAATATTCACACCCGGCGGAATCGACAGCACGAGCGAGTAGGGGTCGACGGAGGCGGTATCGACGCCGACCGAATCGGCCATGGCTGCCAGCGGATTGACCAGCCCGGCGCCCAGCTTGCCAGGGTAGTCCGGATTCGCCGCGTTGATGTTCTCGGCGGTGGCAATCAACGAGGCGTGGAGGCTGCGCCAGTCGAGATCCCCGCCGGACTGTGACAGTTTGAGCGACGCCAGGCCCGCGACGAACGGGGCCGCAAAGCTGGTCCCGCTCCACCAGGCGTACGTGTCGGTATAGGGCGCGTAAATCCGCTCGCCCGGAGCACACAGGTCGATGTGATTGCCGTAGCGTGAGAACTCGGCGAGACGATCGAGCGTATCGACGGCGGCCACCGCCAGCACATTCGGATCGGAGGCCGGATACGTCGGCGCCTCGACCGAACCATTCCCGGCCGCCGCGATCACCATGACGTCCTGGCCGCGCGCATACGCGAGCGCGTTCCGGAGCACCTCGTGCTCGCTCGCCATGACCAGGCTGAGATTGATCACCCGACAGCCGTCGTCGATCGCCTGGATGAGCGCCTCCGCCACCATGTCGCCGTTGCTCTTACCGGCCGTGTCCGCTACCCGGTAGGCGATAATCTGCGCATCCGGCGCCGCGAGGTGAATCACACCGGCGACGAACGATCCGTGGCCGCTGTTGCTTCCTCCCGGCTCATCGAAGGCGTTGGCGTCGTTGTCGACAAAGTCCCATCCCGAAACGACTGCTCCGGCCAGCTCGGGATGCGAGAAGTTCACCCCGCCGTCGATCACGCCGACCTTCACACCGACGCCCGTCGCGTACGTATGCGCGGCGGCGAGGCGAAGCCGCAACGCAGCCGTCTGGTCCGGATAAGTCCCGATACGGTCGGCATCGGAGAACGGAATGCTCCCCTGTACCGACTGCAGCGGCGACACGATGTAGTTCGGGTGAGCGAACACCACACCCGGCAGGCCCCGGAGATCCGCGACGAGCGCCTCGACATCAGCCGCGACACCCGTGCTGAGTATGTAGATGTTCAAACGATCGAAGAAGTCCTTCACCGTGGTGCCGTAAAGAGCGTTGATCGAGTCGACCGACATCGAATCGGCGACCAGCTTCACGATAACCTCACCCGGTACATAGGGCCGGTAGCTGCTGTCCGGACTTTCCGCTCCACCGTACGGCGTGGGGGTGGTACTGCCCGGCTGCTTCGCTCCACCCGGCCCGGGCGCCGCCAGTGCGCTCACTCCGGCCAACAGCACCAGGAGCATGATTGCGTGCAGGGACCTCCTTGCGGGTACTCTGCTCCATTGCAGAAACATACGATCGCCTCCTTTATCGTTCATATGCGGGACACATGCTTTACTCACGTCATATACTCAGCGTTCGACGTCAACCGGCGCCGAACAGCGAAAATCCAGCCCAATCATAGGTCGAAGGAAACCGGTCACGGGTGGCGCGCGCCGCCTCTTGGACCGATCCGGCGGGCCCCTGACCGGCCATCACACTCTGGTAGAATTGGCGAATCCAGAAAGCGGTCGACCGATCCGCAACCGCCCAGTGACTGGCCAGTACATTGCGCGCGCCCATCTCAAGGAGCGACCGGATCAGCCCGGTCGACTCATCGCCGGGCAGCAGCGAGTGCAGCCCGGTCCTGCACGCCGCCAGCACCACGAGATTCACCCGATTCCGACGCAGCCGGAAATCCGCCGCGAACATCGGGCCGTCGGCCAACTGCAAATACGAGTAGAAGGGATTGTCGGTCCGAAAGAACGCATGACCGGTGAAGTGCCAGATGTCGGCCTCCGAGTCGCTCGGCCAGTCAGCCCGCACGCAGGGGTCGTGAATCGCCGCCGCGCGACGGCCGTCGGCAAGCATCGGGGCGTACTCTGCGCGGGAGTTCTTCAACCCTTCACCGGTGCCGACAAAAATCTGCGCCTCGGTCGAGTCAGTCCGATGCCGTGTCGCCAGCAGATGGTGCCTCACGCTCGGCGCCATAACCAGCGGGTGCCGTTCGATC
>JBGSIV010000153.1:0-13081 GCA_041742355.1 Candidatus Zixiibacteriota bacterium | reverse complement strand
CAACCTGTCTTCCGGTATCTACTTCTACAACGTGGAAGCTGGTTCCTTCAGCGCCACCAAGAAGATGGTGTTGGTGAAGTAAGTAGTTGAGCTTCGGCTCAATACATTGTCCCGGGAAGGGTAACTCCTTCCCGGGACTTTGAAACTGGACGGGTGTTCTCTTGGTCGCAGCGGTTTAATCCCCCCATTGCATCCCCTCGTGAAGCCTGCGGCATACCTCGATAGGCCGACACTGGGACGGCTCAGTGGCAGTTTCGGCCCTTTTCCCCACAAAAAAACCCTTCAACTATCTCGTTGAAGAGCCGCTATCGGAAATTAAGCTGGGCGACAGGGATTCGAACCCCGATTCTACGGTCCAGAGCCGCATGTCCTACCATTGGACGATCGCCCAGTATGTCTTCTATTGTCGGCCCGGCACACCGTTCTTTGAGTCCAACGGGTCTGGGCACAGGCCTTGAATATATACCTTAAGACCCCGTTGTCAAGCTAAACGGAGAGCAAAATATGGCTTCATTTGGACCACGCCATACCATCGGCAACACCCCTGTGGCGTCCCTTTGTTCCTGGCTCAACCCCTTCTCCCCAGCTTACTTTCTGCCCCCGTCGAACAGGTGAATGGCCAGCGCCTTCCCCTTCACGGCGACCGTCGCCCGCGGCCTGGTTACCCGGTTGCGCAACCCCCGCGTCTCCCCCAACCGCAGCCAGACCCGCCGCGCAGCATACTCCATACCGCTACAGGTCAGAAGAATCCGGCTCGAAAGCGGCAGGACCGATACTGTATCCCCGGCGCACGCGCTGAACACCGTCTGTCCATCCGCCACAAGCCGAACTTCATAACCTGGATTGACCACTCGCACCTCCGGCCGGGGCCCCTTCACCAGCCCGGCCAGCCCTAGCAGAAGTATCGAACCCAGCGCGTGGTCTATGTCCCCGCACGCCGGCATCACCAGGTCGATCTTCCCCACCCCCTGCTCGAGGCAGTAGTCGATCGCGAGGTGAGCGTCCGTCTTATCCTTGTGTTGAGGATACCGCAGTATCTGGGTCGCTTTCGGCAGCTTGGGCATTCGCTTAAGTGAATCGAAGTCCCCGATCAGCACATCCGGTACCATCCCCGCCTTGCGGAAGAACCCGTATCCCCCGTCCACCGCGATTGTCCGTCCCCCGCGGCACAGCTCCCGGTAGAACGGCAGATCGCTGTCGCGATATTGGCCGTGGAGGAACGCGACCGCGCGTCTTTTCTTTACTCCGGACAACCCGACTCCAGCGCCAGCCGTGCCGCTCCGAGGAGGGCCGTGTTCCGATCCATGATGACATAAATGGGAATCCCTCTCAGCCTTGCTTCCGCCGCCCCCCGCTGCAGGAAGTTATCGAGAAACTGCCCCTGATCGAGTGCCGGAATCAGTTCAGTAGTCAGCCGGCCCGCGAGATACAGCCCGCCGGTTGTCACCCCGCGCAGTGCGAAATTCGCTGCCTCTACCGCCAAGCAGTCCACCAGCAGATCGACCGCCCCTTCCGCCGGAGCATCGGCCCCAGAGAGCGCCATCTCGACGATCCTGGTTGCCCGGTCCTCCGCCTTCGCATACCACGAAGGCACGTCGTGCCCCCTGTTCTCCAGCAGAAACTCGTAGATCCGTACCAGCCCGCCGTAACCCACAACATCCCGCACTTCAACCATTTCCCGTTGCGCATAGAGGTGCTGCCAGAGTTCCGCCTCGAGCTGCGTCGATGGCCCGAAGCCGGTGCTCCCACCGTCGCTCAAAAACGTGCAGTAGCGCGTGCCCGAGCGGACCATCAGCACTTCCTCAAGACCGCTGTCCACCGCCATCAACCCCACATTTCCGATGGGTGATTTGGCGCCATGGTTGATTGTGAAGAGCTTCTCCGGACGCAGTTCGAACACCCCCCGCGCCGTCGCCAGCGGCTCATCGTACAGCTGCACCGAGGCAAAGTCGAACTGCTCCGCCAGCAGCGCCGCATGAATCGGCCACGGCAACTGGCTCGACGCCCTCGTCTCTCCCTCCTCCACGCCGGGGGCCGCGATCGCCAGTACGCCGCCTCGTCCTTCGTTGCGCCGAAAGTAGCGCTGGAGGATGGTCTCGAGGCTGTCGAATTCGGCGGTATTGAATTTGGTGCGATTATGCAGGACGATCTCGCCGTTCATCTGCGAGATACTGGCCAGGCGGGTCGTTCTTGGATTTACATATGCTGCAAACATGTGGTCTCCCGGCTGTCGCCGGATCAGGTCTTGCTCCCCGGTCGGATTCGTCCGCCGGGAAGCTGTCTGGTCGTTCCCAAAAGCATACCAGCCCCGGCAGGGGCCGGCAAGCCAAATATCCGAAAGCGCAGGGGCGGAAGATCTAGCAAAGGATTCGTCGGATCCGTCCGACCACGGAGTCGACATCAAGGCCGAGCAGCTTGAACAGCTCCGAGGGCTTACCGGATGACGCATACCCGGTCACCCCGAGCTTCGTCAGAGTGCACTTTGCCCCCGATTGGAACAGGTCGGCCGCCAGGGCGGTCCCGAGTCCGGTTTTCACATTGTGATCCTCAAGCACTACAACATGCTGGTATGTCGCCAGCATCTGGAGGTCATCGGCGTGGAAATCCGACCAGTCCGACACGTTGATCAAAGAGATATTCAGATGATCTCTGTGTAGCTTCTCCCAGGCCCCCATGGCGATCTCGCACATATTCCCGGCCGTCACCAGCGCCAGTTTTTCCCCTCGGCGCACCACATCCATTCTTCCGTAGCGGTATTCGTAATCACCGCCGAAGAACGGCTTGCCGTGCTCATCGGTGATAATCGGCGCCTTCGACCGCCCCATGAACACCGCGAAGTTGCCCGGCTCCGACAACACGTACCGTGTCACCCGATCAGTCTGATTCGGATCGGCCGGCGTGATCACTTTCCATCCGAACGTCGAATTCAAGAGCGCGAAGTAATCGATACACTGGTGCGTCTTGCCGTCCTCGCCCACCTGCACCCCCGTGTGCGTGCAGAAGAGCTTGACGTTGGTGTGGTTGATATCATTCAGCCGCGCCTGATTGTATGTCTCGTCCACGCCGAATACGCCGAAATCGGCCCACACCGATACCGCGCACTCTGCCGACAAGGCTCCTGCCGTCGCCGCCGTGCTGTGCTCGGTAATGCCGCATTGGAAGAAATGATCGGGGTACTTCGAGGCGAACCCCGACGTTTTGACCGAGCCGGCCAGATCGCAGTCGAACACCGCCATGACGAAATCGGGTCGCACCATGTTCATGTCAGCCACCGACACCAGCGCCTTGCCAAACGCCGAGCGGTTGTCCGTCGCCGTGCTCACATCGTACGTGTGCGGTGCGCCCCCGTCGACCAACGGATAAGGCGTGTCTTCTCGCTTGAATATCGGCGGCGGCCCCTGCTTGCGCAGCTCGAGCAGTGAGGGAATATCGTCGGGCGTGCTCCCCACCTGAGCAAGCGCCGACTCCAGCATCTCCGGCTTCACCGGTGCGCCGTGGTAGCTCTCGTCGTTTTCCATGAAGCCGACATCTTTTCCCATCACCGTGCGGGCGATGATCACGATCGGCTTCTCAGCGCCGGCCCGGGCCCGGCGCAGCTCGCTGTAAATCTGGTCGAAATCGTGGCCGTCGATCTCCACTGACTCCCACCCATCCGCCTCCCACTCCGCCGCCAGATCCTGCGGCATGATGTCCCGCGTTCGGCCCGAGATCTGCAGCCGGTTGTAGTCGATAATGGCCGTGAGGCTGGTCAGGCCGAACTTCGCGGCCATCCGCCGCGCTTCGGATATCTGCCCTTTCTGCTGCTCACCGTCACCCATGACCACGTAAGTGTGGAAATTTAATCCCGACAGCCTCGCGTAGATCGCTTTGCCGACCCCCACCGACAGCCCCTGGCCGAGGTTACCCGTGTCCCACTCGACTCCAGGTACTGTCCGCTCGACAT
This sequence comes from Candidatus Zixiibacteriota bacterium, assembly GCA_041742355.1. Classification (GTDB taxonomy): domain Bacteria; phylum Zixibacteria; class MSB-5A5; order GN15; family FEB-12; genus JAGNLV01. The sequence continues at coordinate 9,138 of JBGSIV010000153.1, read as the reverse complement.
GCCCCTCAAAGGGTGATCCGCCCTGCCGGAATCCGTGGAGCACGGGTGTGATGTCGAAGAATCCCGCCGCCGCCAGGGCCGAATAGACCCCGGGCGAAGTATGTCCATGAGAGATGATGATCCGATCCCGATCGTCCCGCATCGGGTTCTTCGGGTCGACCCTGGCCATATTGTACAGGGTCAGGTAGACCTCTATCGACGACATCGAACCGCCCGGATGTCCCGAGGCCGCGATTGATGTCATCTTCAGAATGTGCGCCCGGCACGACCGGGCCATCGCCGTCAGCTTTTTCTGCCATTCGGCCGGTAGTGCGCTCTGCGAGAATCCGCGCCACGGATCAAACGCCCGCTCCCCCGTCTCCCGGTCACTGGCAAACCGCATCGATGACATCGGCGAACTCCTTTACTCCTTTGATGGCATTTCCCTTGACGGCAAACACGAGGATCGGCAGGTTGCGCGAAAGCAGGGCGCGCGCATCGCCGATCGCCTGCGCCGTGATGAGTTGGCCGAAATCATAGAAACGGCCAGGAATCTCCAGCGACTCGTAATCCGACCGGACAAAGACGATAAACCGCCCTTCCTCCGGCCCTCCTTTATACAACTGCCCGATCGAATGGAGGTACCTCGGCCCGTACCCCCGCAACGTCGCCGTCTTGTGTTTCCGGCGAATCGCTGTCCGCACCTGGCTCAGCGCCTTATCGATCTGCGGCTCTTCTTTCAGGTAACACAGGACGGACAGATACTGCGGCCCCTTCAACCCGCCCAGGAATTTCGCCAGCAGTTGCTTCAGGTCGGAAATCTCCGAGAGCTTGTACTTTTTCCGCCCGCCATGACTCAGGAGCGCGAGGCTGTTGTACGACGCCGACGGCGTCAGATCCGCGAACTGCCCCGACTCACGGTACCCGTCCAGTATCTTCTCGGTGTTCTGCTTGCTCTCGGTCACATTCGGCTCGTCAAACGGGTTGATTCCCATGAGCCATCCCGCCGCTGCGGTCGCAGCCTCCCACAACACGAATTGCCCGCCAAGCTGATCGAGCGAATTCAGCGTGATTTCCACGATCGGCGTGTTCTTCTTTTGCAGCGCTCCGCGAAGATCATTTGGCAGCGGGGACTTTTCGCTGTCCATCCGAATTGTCACGAACACCCGATCCGGACCATACTCCGATATTGCTCCGAGCGGCTCCCCCTCGATCGGCACAACGCCCTTCCCCTTCTTGCCGGTCGACTCCGCCACCAGCTGTTCGATCCACGGGATCAGCGGCGCTATCTTTCCCGAAGCCACGAACGTCAATTTGTTCATTCCCTCGCCGGCCGCCGTCGCCATCAGCGCCGCGAGCGCCGATGCGGGATTCGTCTCATCGGTGCGTTCGCGCACCAGCTTCTCCATCGTAAACGCGTCATCGAGCAATCCCTTCAGCCCCACCCCGGCAAACCATGCCGGCACCAGCCCGAAATACGACAGCGCCGAGTACCGCCCGCCGATATCCGAGGGATTGATGAACACCTTGCGGAATTTCTCCTGCTTGCCCGTGGTCGCAAGCGAGCTTCCTTTGTCGGTTATCGCGACAAAGTGACTCCCCGGCCTCTCTATCCCCGCGTTCGCCAACTGCCCAAGGAAGTACATCATCTGCGACCGCGTCTCCACCGTCCCGCCCGATTTCGACGACACGATAAACAACGTCCGATCCAGGGCTATCCTCTGCCGCGCCGCTTTCACCGCCGACGGATCGGTCGAGTCGAGCACCGTGAACGTCTCGATCCCCGCGCGGGTCCCGAACACCCGCCCGAAGAGGTCGGGGCAGAGTGACGATCCCCCCATTCCCAGCAGCACGACATGGCGGAGGCCGTCCTGGAGCACCGATTGCCCGAAGGCCTCAATTTCGGCCGCTTTCCGACGCATCTTGCCGGCAATATCGACCCACCCCAGACGGTTGGTGATCTTCTCGTGCAGGATTTCGGTCCCGCCGTATGCCGACGCATCCCGCGTCATAATCCGCCGCATCGCCTCGACCCGCTCGATCTTCGCGAGCGCCTTGTCGTACGATGGCCTCAGCCGTCCGGCCGATATGGAGAACAGACCCGGCTTCATAGCGATAGCGCACCTCGATATCTTGATTGGATTGTCATTCGGAGGAAAGCAGGAAGGAGGCAGCCGACCTCGCGGCACGCCCATGACTCACTTGCGGAAATGGCTCTGCTTACCATGGGGAAAAGGTATATCCATCCCCACCGTCGGGCAACCGATTATTGTGGCAAATCAGCCCGATCCGGCCCCGCCACCGGCCCCGCCCGAATCTGCTCGCCGCCGCTCGTTCTCCAGTACGATCCGGGCGTTCCGCTGGAGCCCCTCCAGCCTCGGGCGAACCAGGGGCGTCCCGGCCGTCAGGTCCAGAAACTCCTCCCGGGTCGTCATTTTCAGCACCTGGTGGGCATCGACAAACTCCCCTACCCCGGATTTCGGCAGAAATTCCTTATGTCGGGTGTCTTTTGCCCGACGGTGGTACGGGCAGACCTGCTGGCAGATGTCGCAGCCGAACATCAGCGCTCCCATTTGCCGTTGCAGCTCGTCGGAAATTTCGCTCGGCCGCTCGATTGTCAGGTAGGAAATGCACTTCCCGGCATCCACTACGGCGTCGCTCACAATCGCCCCGGTCGGGCAGGCGTCGATACAAATCCGGCACTCGCCGCACCCCCCGTGGTTGCCGCTGTATGGCTCGTCGCACTCGATTTCGACCGAGGTCAGGATTTCGGAGATGAAGAAGTACGAGCCGTACGTCCGGTTGATCAGCATCGAGTTCTTGCCGATAAACCCCAGCCCGGCTTTCGCGGCGTACGCACGTTCGAGCATGGGGCCGTAGTCGACGTACCAGAAGAACTCGTGCTGATTGGACTCGGGCTGATCGGCCGGCAGCGGCTCGGCCGCCCTTGCCTGCTCCTGAAGCAGTTGGATCAGGTGCAGGGTTTTCCGCTTGATCACCTTGTGGTAGTCCCGTCCCCTGGCATAGCGCGACACTCGGCCGTGCCCCTCCGGCCGCGGGCTGGTATTCTCGTTGTAGTAGTTGACGCCGAGCATGATGACCGATTTCGTGCCCGCCAAGAGCTGACGCGGATCCACCCGCCGTTCCCGAGAGGTTCCCATCCAGGCCATTTCGGCCTGGTATCCCTTGTCCAGCCAAGCATTGAGTCTGTCCCGTGCCTCGGGGATCACTTCGGGGGTGGTGATTCCGCACAGGTCGAATCCGGCCGCTTCGGCGAGGCGCTTGACAAGCTCATTGCTCAGCATACACCTAATGTACATATGAACGGGACCGGGGATCAATGGATATGCGGGGCGGGATCGGGGTCAATCGAGCCGGTCAAATCTGTCCTTCGTAATCTCGCTCTTCACCTTCCCCGTATGCTCGATCTCCGCGGGCTCAAACAGCATCAGCTTCACATGCCCCTCCGGCACAACCCGATGTTCCACCCCTCGCGGTACGATGCAGAACTCCCCCGGCCCGACCCGCACAGACTGATCCCGAAGCAGGATATGGAGCGTTCCCTCAAGCACCAGGAACATTTCGTCCTCGTTGTCGTGCGTGTGCCATGGGACCTTGTCTCCCTCGCATCGAACCAGCTTGACATGCTGCCCGTTCAACTCACCGACAATCTTCGGAGAAAACAAGTCGCTGAACCGTTCGAAACACTCAGCGATACTAATTGATTTGATCATATTTGACTCCTCTTGTTACGACAATCTGCCACCCCCCTGCGGCATTCGCCAGCAAAAAAAGCGGGTCCTTCCGGACCCGCCTTTTCTATCTCAAATAGAAAAAGTACTACTTCTGCACTTCCTCCATCATGTACTTATGCATCGCGCGCGCGGCCTTTTTGCCCGCACCGGCCGCAAGAATCACCGTTGCCCCGCCGGTCACGATATCCCCGCCGGCGTACACGCCCTTGCGCGAGGTTTGCATCGTCTCCTGGTTGACCACGATATTCTGCCAGCGGTTCGTCTCCAGCCCGGGCGTCGTACGCGGAATCAGCGGATTCGAGCCGTTGCCGATTGCCACCACGACCAAGTCGATTTCCATGATGAAGTTGGAGCCTTCTTTCGGCACCGGCCGACGGCGCCCGGAGGCATCCGGCTCGCCCAGATCCATTGTGATGCACTCCATCGCTTTCACCCGGTTCTGCTCGTCGCCAATGAAGTTGATCGGCGCGGTGAGCATATGGAACTGCACGCCCTCTTCGAGCGCGTGGTGGATTTCTTCCTTACGGGCCGGCATCTCGGCCTCGCTACGGCGGTAGACGATATACGCGTTGTCGGCGCCGAGACGCCGTGCGATACGCACCGCATCCATAGCAGTATTGCCGCCGCCAAGCACCGCGACGTTCCTACCGCGAATGATCGGCGTGTCAAAATTACCTTCATCGAACCCGCGCATCAGGTTCGCGCGCGTCAGGTACTCGTTCGCCGAGTAGATCCCGATCAGGTTTTCGCCCGGAATCCCCATGAAATTGGGCAATCCCGCGCCCGTCCCGATAAAGACCGAGTCGAACCCCATCTCGAACAGCTCGTCGATCGTGTCCATCTTGCCGATCACGGTCGAGTTCTGGAACTTGACCCCGAGGTCGGCTAAGTAATCACACTCGGACTTCACGATCGCTTTCGGCAGACGGAATTCCGGAATGCCGTAGACGAGTACGCCGCCCGGCTTGTGGAGCGCTTCGAAAATGGTCACGTCGTGCCCGAGGAGAATCAAGTCTCCGGCCACGGTCAACCCGGCCGGACCCGCGCCCACCACTGCGACCCTGCGGCCCGTCGGCGGTTTCTTGGTCGGCAGCTGCACCAGGTTGTTCTCGCGCTCGTAGTCGGCCACGAACCGCTCGAGGTGGCCGATTGCCACCGGAGTGAACTTTTTGTGCAGCACGCAGGCGATCTCGCACTGCTCTTCCTGCGGGCACACCCGCCCGCACACTGCGGGGAGCGAGTTGGTCTCTTTGATCTTTCGCGCGGCCGCCGCATAGTCCTTATCGAGAATCAGTCGGATAAACCCGGGGATATCGACCTCGACCGGGCAACCTTTGATACACGGCGCTTTCGGACATTCGAGGCAGCGCATCGCCTCTTTCAGCGCCAGCTCCTCGTCAAACCCGAACGGCACTTCCTTGAAATTCGTTACCCGCACTTCCGGCAACTGCTCCGGCATCTTCTGGCGCGGGACTTTCATCCTGTCTTTCTTCGCCAGTTGATTCGTCGAACTCGTCCCGGACTCGCCCGTCTCGACTGCTGTTTCTTCATCGCTCATGTCCATATCCTCACTTCTCATCCGGGTAGGCGAACGCCTGGACCGATTTCGTCAGCCGGCAGTTCGGATCCTCAAGCAGGCGCTTCATTGACTTGCGCTCCTGCTCGCGGTATGCCGTCAGGCGCGAGGTCAGAAGCCCGAAATCAACGAGGTGCCCGTCGAAATCCGGCCCGTCGACACACGCAAACTTTGTCTCTTCCCCGATCTTCACGCGGCAGCCACCGCACATCCCGGTGCCGTCGATCATCAGGGGGTTCAGGGAAACCCAGGTCGACACGCCGTACGGCTTGGTCAGGTTCGCCACAACCTTCATCATCGGCACCGGCCCGATGGCCATGATGTGCTTGATCGGCGCGCCGTTGTCGAGGAGCTTCTTCAGCACGTCGGACACGAAGCCGTGGTGGCCGTGGGAACCGTCGTCGGTACAGGGATAAAACTCATCCGCGACCGCCATGTGCTCCTCTTCGTAGAAGAGCAGGTTTTTCGTGCGGGCGCCGATGATCGTCACGACCTTGTTACCCGCTTCTTTGAATGCCTGGGCAATCGGATACACCGGCGCGATCCCGATGCCGCCGCCGACCACGCACGCCGTGCCCCAGTTGTCTGTATGCGATGCAATCCCCAGCGGTCCGACACAGTCGGCCAGTTCCTGGCCCGCCTGAACCGTCGTCATGAGCGCTGATGTCTTGCCGACGACCTGGTAGATGATCGTGAGCAACCCGTGCTCCCGATCCAGGCCGGCGATCGACATCGGCACGCGTTCCCCTTCTTCGTTGACGCGCAGGATGACGAATTGCCCGGCCTTGGCTTTGGCCACGAGGCGCGGCACTTCCACCCGCATCTTCCAGATCATCGGACCAAGTTCCCTGTTGTCGACTACCTTCGGCATTGGACCTCCAAAAAGGACGTTTTTTGAAACAGCCTGTAGTATACGCAACGGCGCGGAAAAATCAAGTCAATCAGCCCCAAACTGGTCCTGTAATAGACTGTCGCATCCACTACTGCCGAGTGCGCTTGTCCCGATGGATACCATTGCGCGCCTTAGTCTTCACTTCTACCCCTGAAACCACGCGATTCTCCCCGACCGGTGCACCACGGTCTGCCGGGGTGAGCGAAATGATGCTCAACACGCCTCTCAGGGTGGTCGATCAACGGAGAGAAATGCACAAAAGACAAGGATTTACGGCGAAATAACTCCACGCAAATCCTACGGCTCCGCTTGAGTTTTTCCGCGGTTATATGTATATTGGCTCGATTTCAAACGCCTTTTTCGGCTTTTTGTGAGGTGTATCATGGCTGATCTTAAGACGACCGCTAACGCGCCGATCGGATTCTCGACTCTCGCCGATCAAATGATCTACGACTTCGAGAGCAAGTACGGTGCTCACCACTACAGTCGTCAGCAATTGGTAGTTCGCAAGGCCGAGGGCATCTGGCTGTACAACCAGAACGGAGATCGGTATCTCGACTGTCTCGCCGCGTATTCGGCAGTCAACCAGGGCCACCACCATCCCCGCATTGTCGAGGCTGTCGTGGAAGCTCTTGAGAACGGATTCGGATCCGTTATATCCAACGTTGTGTATACCGACGCCCTTGGGATTTTCCTTAAGAAGCTCGCGACGCTCGTGCCGCAACTCGGCCCGCGCTTCGGCGACAACGGCAACAAAGTGCTCCCCAAGAACGGCGGCGTCGAGTCCGTCGAAACCGCCATCAAGGCGGCCCGCTACTACGGTTACAAGGAGAAGGGCATCCCCGATGGCAAGCAGGAGATCATCGTCTTCGGAAACAACTTCCACGGCCGTATGATTACGATCGTCTCCTTCTCCTCGAGTTCGTACTACAAGGAGGGCTTCGGCCCGCTCACCCCCGGCTTCAGGACCGTTGAATTCGGCAATCTCGCCGCGGTCGAAGCCGCGATCAGCCCGAACACTTGCGGCATCCTGGTTGAACCGATGCAGGGTGAAGGCGGCATGTACCAGCCTGCGGCCGGCTTCCTCAAGGGGCTGCGCGAACTGGCCGACCGCCACAATCTCATCCTCCTCTTTGACGAGATCCAAGTCGGGCTCGGGCGCACCGGCAAGATGTTCGCTTTCGAGCATGAGAACGTCGTCCCCGACGGCGTCATTCTCGGCAAGGCTCTCTCCGGCGGCCTGGTTCCCTTGTCCTGCTTCGTGACCAACGCGAAGCTCATGGACCTCGTGTTCCAACCCGGCCGCGACGGTTCCACGTACGGCGGCTATCCGCTCGCGTGTGTGGCCGGCAACGCCGCGCTCGATGTCCTCGTCGAGGAACGCCTCCCCGAGAACGCCGCGCAGATCGGCGCGTACCTTGCGGGCAAGATTCGCGAAATCGCCCAGAAGTCACCGCAGGTGAAGGAAGTCCGCGCCCGCGGCCTCTTTATCGGCATCGAGGTGAACAACGGCGACGCCATGGGGTACTGCCGCAAGATGCTCGGCCAGCACCTGATGGCGAATGATTCGCACGGCCACACGATCCGCATTTCTCCGCCGCTCGTCATTACCAAACCGGACGCGGATTTTATCGTGAAGGGCCTGGAGAAAGTGCTGCTCGACTGATACTGGTTAGATTCTCGTGTGCGAAACTACAGAGGCACGATCGATTTCGGTCGTGCCTTCTTCTTTGGTCGATCCAGACTTCAGGCGCCCATAGCGTGGGCGAGGAGATACCCCAGCAGCGACTGCATCACGTCCACCACTTTGCCGGCGACAGCCACATTGGGAATGAGGAGATTCAGCACGACGAGCGGCCCGATCCACCGCCGGAAACCGAAGTCACCGGTTTCAAACAGCTGCTGCAGCCCGAGGAGCATCACGGGGAATGTCATGGCCGCCAGCCTCGACGTGTCATAGGCGAAGAACAGCTGGGCAAACGCGCAGGCGCTTAAGAGCGCCATCGACATCACCAGCCGGTGGTTGCCGCGAAGCCACGCCGAGAGCGCACCGGCCAGCGGCACGATCCACAGGGCTTTGAAAACACTGAAATACCCCAGTCCAAGGTGGCTGAACGACCCGCGAATCCAGTACAGCGGATCCTCGATCAGCGGTCCGGCATAGAACGCGGCCGAATATTGAATCGGCTGGTGCTGGTTCAGCCAGCCGCGAAACAGCCAGTATCCTCCGATAACGATTCCCAGGCCGACACACAACTCGACCACGCGCCGCATCTTCCGGGTCGAGTCCACCAGCGACAGATAGACCACCCACGGCACGAAGAACAGGATCGTCTCCCGGTTGAAGAGCGCAAGGGCAAAAGCCGCGAAGAACAGCCAGCGCCGTTCCCGGAACACCAGGAGGGCGAACAGCATCAGGAAGCTTAGGGCATCGTTGTACCCGCCGAAGTAGAGAGTCGAGAGGGTCACGAACGAGGAGGCTATGATCGCCGCCGCGAGAAACGCATCGCCCGGGCGGGGGGTATGGCGGCGGTAGTGGTCGTACACCCAGAAGACCAGAACGGCGGCGAGCAGAACATTCGTTACAATCACCAGTTGGCCGCGCATGCCGATCAGGTAACTGATCAGGGATGTGGCGATCCGATGCGGGACCGGATTGTCGGGGTCGAAGCCAAAGGGATGGGCGGCGAGCTTTGCGTAGTACTTGCCCATGAACGACGCATGGCTGGACGGCCGAGCGTACAGGGCAGCCGCCAGCATCATAAGCCCGGTCAGACGAATCCCCCAGCCCCTGCGGCCGTACCGCTCTTCCCGCACAAGCAGCAGCCGATCAAGCTGATCACAGGAGAACTGCCAGACCCGTTTCCCGTATTTTACCAGAAGACAAGTGAGCGCAAGCGCGACTTCTACCATGGTGGCAGCGGCTGATCCCGGTG
>JBGSIV010000152.1:0-15694 GCA_041742355.1 Candidatus Zixiibacteriota bacterium | reverse complement strand
GCCAGCAATCTCAGTCGAGTCCTGTCCTGGGGTAAAGGAGCACGCCAAATCCTGATCGAATGCGTCAGCGAGAATGAGTTCGTGCAGGCCGTCGCCCATGCAGGCGGTGTCCCAGACGATGAAGCGGCTCTCATTGCAGAGGCGGGCGGCCGTGTATTCGATGTTGAAGATCGCATGAGTACCGGCCGGAAGGGGGCCTCCCGTCAAGTTGTAGAAGCCGACAGCCCAGGCGCCGGGACAGCTCCCGCTGTCGATCTGGATGGTCCAGCCGTCGGTGACGAGGCCGGTCGTGCTGATACCGGTAACGGTAACATCGGGCGGCAATTTGAACGGGATCATGCCGCCGTTGATGGGCAGAGGAAGAGTGAGTAAGATGGGCTGGCGGACATTCTCGTAGTCACAGGGACGCACCTGGGTTGATGAAAATGTCAGCTTCGCGACCGATTCGTTCATCAACACCGAGAGGTTATTGCTGTGGTGGTTGCCAATGATGAGATCAGGGACGGCATCGCCGTCAAGATCGGAAGCGACGATAGCTCTCGGCGCGGTTCCGACCTCGTATTCGTCCCCCGCTGTCATCGTGCCAAGAAGATTAGCGTAAACCAACACTCTGTTTGCTTCCCACTCAGCTACCGCCAGGTCGGGCCACTCGTCGAAGTCAAAGTCCTCAATCACAAGGGCTGCCGGATAGGTGGCCGGCATTCGTCCAGCGTCGACCAACCCTCCGGTACCGTCATTGCGTAGCAGTTGGAGACCGTTGACGTCCGCTAAGCCGAGAACCAAGTCGATCCATCCGTCCTTGTTGAGATCACCGGCGGCCATGCAGTTGGGTCCACCGGGAACGGCATAGTCGATTTGGCTGCTGAAGTTAGCGTTGCCGTCGTTGGTGAGAACAGTCAACGTGTTTGAGTAGAAACCGGAAGTGATCGCGATGTCGAAGTCAGTATCCATGTCCAGATCGGCCGCGATAATCTGCCAGGCCCCATAGGGTACCGCATACGACGATTCAGTCGGGAATGTGCCGGATCCGTCATTGAGTAAGACAATGAAGTTTGGGGAAGAGTCCCTGTAGGTGACGGTAAGATCCCTGTCGCCATCTCCGTCGAGGTCGGCGATGTGAACACAGTGGGCGTGGGATCCAGTGGAAACGGTATAGGCCGGAGCGAATGAGCCGGTGCCGTTGTTAGCCAGCACCGTTACCGCCCCACCGCCCCCATGGGATATCGCGAGGTCAGGGTATCCGTCGCCAGTCAGGTCACCGGCTTCCATCCAGATAGGTTCTGACGAGCCGGTTGATGTAGTCGCTGCAAGCGTAAGTTGTCCGGTGCCATCATTGAGGAACATAGAGACATCGTTACTGCCCCAGTTAGCGACTGCGATATCCCGATCACCGTCCCCATCGAAGTCGGCTGAAGCTATGCCATGGGGATTTGCACCAGCAGTGTAATTGACGGCAGGGGCAAAGGTCAAGGCGGAGGCTACAATCGGGATGGACAAGAGAAACACCGAAGTGAGCAGAACATGGGCACGCATAGAGGCTCCTTTCTTACTAGTTGCACAAAGTTTGTCGCAAGTCGGTACGTCCTACCCGGCCCAGATGCCAAGAAAAGGCACTCAGAGAATCGGCGGACTCGTGTACCTTTTGATTAGAGATAGGAACCAGAGACGCAGTTTGTAGATGGGAGCAGCCTTGAATTTACGGTAGTGCGTAGAAGTCAACGCCAGCGGCGAGGTGATGGACGACAGAGTCACCGCAGTAGACAATCGTATTGCGAACAAGCTCATTGTACATAGAGTCCAGATTCTCGATTGGCCCACGCCTGATCCCCTGCAAGCAAGTGTGAAACCACTCGCAGTTTCCTTCAGACATCTCACAGTATTGAGGGATGAAGTTGCGGTCCAAATGGTAGAGAATGCACGGACAATTGACCCCCTGAGTCAGCCTAGTTTCGCCGATTGATCTTCCGGAACCCTCGTCTACACCAACCATCAGCGCGCCGGATACTGTGTCCTTATCGATCGACACAACCCAGTTGCGGCAGTTCATGCCTTCGGACAATGGTGTCTCTGGAAACGCAACGTAGTACATTTGGTGCCCCTTGGACATGCCAGAAGCCAGGAACAATGGTTCATTCCAAGGCGGGCTGACCCCTCGCATGGTCAACGGATCGATTATGAGAAGGCAGGCGCGCTCGAAGCGGTTGTTTGTTGATCCGAAAAACAACTCCAGTTGACCATCGCTGTTCACATCGCTTCTCGCGAGAGGCCCGATGAGGCTCCCCGTGTGCAAGTAGACTGAAACGGGTTTGCTATCTTTCGCCCACAAGACCAACTGCTGCCGGGCCGGCATTGAAGCTGCCGCCCAACCTAGTGCGTATCCTCGACCGTCGCTTGCTGTGAAAGGGAACAGCTCTCCTGCAGTGTATGCTTGAAATTGCCGGTACCCGGCTTTGGCGACATCTCCCGGATAATCCGTCTGAACAAATGCTCGTCGCTCCCACAGCAGATTCCCCTTGCTGTCGTAAAGCTGAATGACATCTGACTTGGAGTGATCCAATGGGATCGGTTGGAACAAGACCTCTTTACTGCCGTCATTGTCAAGATCAATTACCAGGCCATGGCCGCCAGTAGGATCTGTGTCTCCTTCCACGCTGTAATCCTTCAACGTGAAATCAAATTCACCGGAAGCCCAGACGGTTCGGCCTTCTTTGTTCACTGCATGAAAGTGGTTACCATCGAGGACAATGGCGGCGACCTGCCAATCAAACCAAATCCACGCCTTCGGGTAGATTAGGCACACCAGCACGTATATCAACACCGCCAGCAGCGGCACCTGCAACTTCGTCATCCGACCGTACCGGACCGCTTTGCGGGCGACAAACTGGCCGATACACACTCGCTCGGAGCGGACGATATTGTGGTTCTCCACGACATCCGACAGGCGATCGGCGGCAATCAGACGGAGGCGGCGGTTGGGGAAGCGCTCGGCCAAGGCGGCGAGGGCAACACGGGCGTCAGATTCGTTGGCGGTCGGGACCACCACGTAGCGGACCGGCGAGAGGCAGGCGCGTTCCAACTTGGCCCCGAGAGTGGCCCGGTTGACCGGGAGGAGGGTGCCATCAGCGGCAATGCTCCCGGTGAAGGCGACTTCGGACGACACAAACCGCTCGTGGCGCATGATCTCCGGGCGGAGCAGTTGGGTATAGGCAATGAGTGCGGCCGCGAGACCGATCGAATCGCCGGATGCAACCTGCTTATTCTGTTCGATTTCGTAGTGGGCGTGGTAGAACGGCTCCTTGTGGCGACCTATTCCTTCGGCCAACTGAGACAGGGGTTTTCCAATGGTCGACCGGATCGACGAGAGGGTCGGTCGTTCAAGCAGATTTCGCACCGCCTTTAGGGAGTCGTACACGACGCCGATGAAGGGATCCTCGGCGGTCTTCAACTGCCCTTCAAATGTGACTTCGTCAATGCCGTCGGCGGCATAGCGGGAGGTACGAGGGCCAATCGGCTCAACCGATCCCCTGAGCGTGCGCATCCTCCCTCGGGGCGATCCACTCCCGTTGGTTTCGACAAACAGACAGCGCACCCGGTCAAACCAAAGGTGGCCCAGTTCGTCTTCCCAGGCGGCGGCGATTTCCCGGAGCAATCCGGCAGTCTTCGGGGCGGCTGGATCAATGGTGTCGGCCGCGGCAAGCAGACGGTCGAGCTCCGAGAGCAAAGGGGTGTCGGGAAATCCGGGCAGCGGATGGACGGCCTCGCCGGTGATTTCGGCGCAGGCAAGCACGGCTTTCTCGGTTTCACCGAGCAAGGCGTGGAGCCGGGTGAGCGCGCGCCGAACAGCAGTCACAAGTTCCGGCAAATCGAGAGCAAGGGTGACGGCGAGGATGCGGTTGAGCTCGTCGGGTGTGCAGTCGGTTAGGCTTGCGGGCGAGACGGCGGCGACAAGCAGAGCCCTGTATTCGGCAAAGTAGGACTCGTATGAGGGGTTGCCGCAGTGGACCGCCAGTTGCGGCCAGAACTCGACCAGACGAAGCAAGTGGTGGTCAGGTGCAAGCTCGGCCCCGAGCGCGGACTTGAGCGCCCCGAATGATCGGGCGAACTGGAGCGGCGAGGTACTCATGCCTTGTAGAGCCTGATCGTGAGAGCCTTGGTGGCGCCGGAAAGGCGGACGGAAGCTGTCCGCGCCCCCTTGGCATCTTCGACATGGGCCTGTGTCCCCTCAACTACCAGCACCTTGAGGTTATCCGTGTCAGCGATATCGACGAGGTTGAGGAACTCAAGGGTCAGCTGTTTTCCCTCGGTCTTCCCCTCGAAGTGGAGCCGGACCCGGTCGTGGCGGTTGCTCTCGAGCATTGTCTCGGTCGCATACTCGGTCTTCTCGGGGTCGTACTGAAGGGAGTCGAGGGTAAACGTGACATCGGGCATCTTCACCTCCCAGAGGAGGCCCTCAGTCGTGCCCGGGAGATTGGGGAGGTCGGCTTTTCCCGAGGAGTCGGTGAGGAGTTCCTGGCCCGACTCGGGCAACCGCAGGAGGACATGGGCGGCGAGAACGGGATCATCGGCGACAAGCTGAACCCAACTCTGGTTGTCGGAGCGGCGGTGCATGAGGCGCAGGACCAGCTCCGGCGACTCTGAGAAGTACTCCTGGAGGCATTCGACCTCGGGACGGTCGGAAGCAAGGCCGTCGGCGGCGAGGCGGTATGGTTGTTCGGCGGGGGGATTAGACACGAGGGGGGATAGCGGTATAACCCGACCGCGCAGGGCATCCTGGTAGACCTGGTCGCGCTGGCGTTGGGCGGCAGGGGGGAGGGGCGTGGTCGAAGCGATGGGGGAGCTTTCGCCAAACTCGCGCAGATCGTCAATCACCTCCCGACACAGCTCACACTGCTTAAGGTGCGCCTGTACAGCGGCCTGCCGCTCTTTGGGGAGCGTGCCGGCCAGGTATCGAATGAGATCACTATCTCCTACATGCACGGTCTACTCCGTTCTATTCTCCCACAAAGGGATAGTCTCCAAAGGCGCCGATTGTGGGATCATCGCGAAGAATCTCCCGAAATCGTTGCTCGCCTTTGGCCAACGTGGCCTCGAACACGTACTTGTAATCAGCTAGGTAACGGGGGTATGCCTCCGGCAGGACCTCCCGGAAGTAGTCCGGGACCTTGTCGTGGCCGTCGCCGGCGGAAACATCGGTCAGGTACGCATCGAGTGCTTGGCGAAACCGCTCACCTTCGTCGGCACGGATCCGGCGGGATTGGATAAATCGTTGAATAGTTGACGCATACGTATCGTGGACGGCTCGGCACCGGGCAGTCTCGATCGCCTTCTGAAGGAAGGTATCGCAGGGGCCCGGAAGGGGAGCCGGGGCGAACTCCTCGCTGTCGAGAAATCGGGCGTTGACCTCAACCATCAGGCTGAGGAGGTCGTGCAGGTAGACAGCGGGCGGGAAGTCGGGCAACTCGCCAAGCAGGCGGAAAATCTCCCGGCACCAACCTTGGCGGGATGTCGACGCGGCGAATGCCTGCTGAACGAGGAGGCGCAGCTGTTCCCGGCTGACAATGGGGCCGACGGGTGTCGCGCCGATCCTTGAATCGGCGGGCGCAACTAAGCTGTGCCCGGTTGCCGGGTCGATCCACTGACAGAACTCAGCGCCGCCGGCGATATCCTTGATGCGTCGCTTGAGGTTTTCGATTTGAGGCGACCGGTCCTTGCGGAGTCGGCTGAGTTGCTGGGAGATCTGCCGACGGAGAAAAGCAGTAAAGAGCAGATAGATGAACTCGCCATTCTCGCCACGGAATTCCTCAAACCCCTGCCGTCGCAGGTAGGCGAAGAGGCCGGGGCATGGGAAGCCGCCCACTGGAGCGAGGATCTCGGCCAGAACATCCACAGCGAGGTCGGCAACGGGATCGGCGTCGGTGCGGTCATCAATCGGGAGACGATAGCCTTGGAAGCTGAGGCGGCGGAGGTGGGCACAGGTGAGACGGTAGGTCAGGTCATAGAAGACATTGAAAGCATCCCGGCTCGAGGGAGAGCGGAGGAATGCAATGAGGATGCTGTGTTCTGCTTCGGCCATGGTGTCGATCGTCGCCTCTGCGCAGGCCCGTCATAAACCGTTGAAAGTACCCTGGTGAGTCCAAGATAGGAACTTGGCGGCCGAAACGCAAGGGGTTCAGAGAACACGGCGCGTTGCCCAGCGCGTTGGGCCGGCATCGAATCCACCAAAAGTTGGACAATCGGAGCCGGGTCGATTTCGAACGGCAACTCGCGACCACGACAACCCCCACGCGTCAACATAACCGGAGGAAGACTTGTCCCCAGCGCCAAGTCCCGCTGCAGCACATGACCGTGGACTACCGGCGTGTGTCGGGAGTCGGTAGTCACCCTGTGCCGCTCGGCCCGCAATCCGAAACCCCGTCTCTAGCACCCCCATTAAGGCAAACCTCAGCGCGAATCCCTGGCAAAGAACGCCGTGGGCCTCTCAGGGATGCCTGCTCCTCTTTCACCCGGACCTGTTCCAGGCGCAGCCGATGATTCACTTCGGCCAGGGTCAACGAGCCGACCGAATTGGCTACCCCTTCCATCGCCACCGTCGCCTGCTTCCACCTGCACAACACCTTCTCGTAGATACCCAACTCCCGCGCGATCTCTGCTAACGACCGTCCGCTAATGATGAGCTACCGAACGGCTTTCTCTTGGAATTCCGCCGTGAAGCGGCGACGTCACCCTTGCATTGACTGCCTCCGGTGACAGTATCATGCCGACCTGAGAAGGTGTCAACGAATTCGGCGGACGATCAGCGTCTACCACAACGACATACTTTGGAAACTGCCTCCGTGGGGAAGACGGACGGGACTTAGAGGGCCAACGGTACGCACTTTCGTCCAATTGGATTGAAGGTCTATGATCGATGATCTTGACGGCGGCATCGGCGACTCCTGCACTTTCAGCCGCACGTACGAAACGTACTACCTGCGAGCAGGGGGGAAGCTCCTGGCCGAGTACCCCCACCCGGACAGCCTCCCTGACTTCCTCTTCATCTACGCCGGGGACCAGCGCATAGCCATGTACGACAAGTATGGTCGGCTGCACTTCTACCTCAATGATCACCTCGGCTCGGCCCGGGTGGTCATGGACAGCGCCGGGACGGTAAAGGACCGGTACGAGTATTACTCGTACGGGGATAATCTCGACCGCTCGCTTTCGACCGGGCAAGCCCATCAGTACACCGGGCAGGAATTGGATATGGACGGCGGCTTGCAGGTGTACTACTACGGGCAACGCTACTACGACGATAACTTGGGGATGTTCCAGTCGATTGATCCCCTCCCTAAAGAGTACCCCGCTTGGAGCCCGTACGTCTATACTCTTGACAATCCGATGAGGTATGTGGATCCTGAGGGAGAAGCGGTTGAGATATTCTGGGATGCCTTCAACTTGACTCTCGATGTCAAGTTCTTGGCCGAGGACTTTGAGGAAGGAGACTGGTGGGGATTCGCCGGTGACATTCTGGGATTGGCGGCAGATGGCCTGGCAACGGCGCTACCGTTCGTTCCCGCAGGCGTCGGTGCGATTCGCCAAGGGGCGAGGGCGGCAAAGGTGGCCGACGCCGCCATCGATGCTGCTAGAGCGGTGGATGCGGCGGCGGCGGGCGGAAAGGCTGTACGCTATTTCGAGTCGTTCGATGCTCTGAAGGCAACATTGGGGCCGGCAGGAGAAGGGATGCAGTGGCATCACATTGTTGAGCAGTCGCAAGTCGGGCGGTTTGGAGCCCATGCCATCCATAACACAGAGAATGTTGTGGCAGTAGGCAAAGACTTGAACATTGCATTGAATGCGTTCTACTCTTCCAGACGGGAGTTCATTACGGGGTCGACGACGATGACCGTGAGGGAGTGGCTCGGCACCAAGACTTACGATGAAGCTCGGGAATTTGGGTTGATGGCTCTGGAAAAAGTCAGTGCGGGAGAATGGTGATGGCAACAAGAAAGCAGATCGAGAGGTGGGTTGATCAATTCGCTGACAGCACTGTCATGCAGACTGATGCAATCCTGACCGGCGATGCACGCATCGGCAACAAGTACGCTGAAAGGAGGGTCGCTGCATTCGCGAAGCTGAGGGCTTTGGGGGATGACGGGCGCGAGGCCCTACTCCGCTTGCTGAACCACCCGCGGAGGGACGTGAGGGTCGGAGCTGCAGCTTACCTGTTACGTTACCGCACGGATATGGCTTTGGCGGTGCTGAGGGAAGAAAGCAAAGGCAAGGGATTGGCTTCCTTTGAGGCTGAACAGGCTATTAGGCGCTGGGAGGAAGGTGACTGGCATTTGGATCTCGAGGATTGACCCGAGCGTTATGCGCAAGTCGCTGGAGACACGCGCTGTGTATGACTCCTCGATTCCGCGTCCGTCAGCTCGGCATCGAGGATCCGCCGCAGTCGTACTGCACGACCTTCGCCGCCCTGGTAACCGGCTACTACTACTTCGGGGACAACCTCCTCAGTGACTACGACCGACCAATGGAGGGCGACCTGTTAGCCAACTACGTTTACGTCAACGGCAAGCGGTTAGTCCAGTCTGGTACCATGCCGGCCAATGTTCGCTTCTTCATACCGACAACCGGCTTATGTACACCGGCCAGCGATAAGAAGACGACATTGCTTCGTCCATCTACTACTACGGAGCCCGGTACTACGATGATAACCGGGGAGTATTTCTGTCGGTTGACCCGGAGACTATAGATCGATGGAAGACCACCGCCTCAATTTCCAAACGATCTACAGCGCCCCCACTAGATCAAACAGCGGCAGATACATCGCCACGAGGATGAAGGCAACGAATCCTCCAAGAACGAGAATGATGACCGGTTCAATGAGAGACGTCATGGTGGCAAAGTCATGCTCGGACTGCGCTTCGTAGTAGTCAGCCGCCCGGCTGAGCATGCGGCCGAGCTGCCCTGTGGCTTCCCCTGATGCCGTCAGCCGGAGCATCGCCTTCGGAAACACACTGACTGCCGCAATCGCATCGGTGAAGTTGGTCCCCTGCATGAGAGCGTCGGCGACCAGCCGCAACCGGGCGGCCAGATGACGATTGCCGGTGGTACCCGCTGCTATCGTCTGCGCCTCCACGATGCCCACACCGGCAGTCAAAAGTGCTCCCATAGTCCGGCAATACCGCGCCGTGATCACCTTGGTCGTAACCGAGCGCAGCAACGGCGCTGTTACCGTCAGACGATCCAGACTGAGCCGCACCCTGCCGGCAGATCTTATCGCTGCGAGAGCGGGGACCGTAAGCACCAGTGCCGCCAGCCAGTACCACAGAGTCTCTCGAAGCACGTCGCTCACGATGACGACTCCCTGCGTCAGGCGGGGGAGTTCAGCCCCGAAATTGCCATACATTGAAGCGAACACCGGCACGATGTACAGAACCAGCGCCAGGATGACCAGGATCGCGGTCAGAACAACCAGCGCCGGATATGCCAGCGCCGAGCGGATCTTCTTAACCAGGGAGTCATAACGCTCGCGGTAGGTCGCGACGGTGGCTATCGTAGCGGCCAACTGCCCCGAGGACTCGCCCGCCCTGACCATGCTGACCGTTAACTCATCGAATAAATCCGGGTAGCTGCCGAGCGCTTCCGAGAGTGCCCGTCCGGCCTGAACTTGTGCGATCACATCCTCGAAGACCAGCCGGAGGCTCCTATCCGACGTGTACTCACTGACTAAGGCCAACGCTTCAGAAATAGTGATCCCGCTGGCGAGGAGAAGCTCAAACTGGCGCAGTAGCCGCGTAATCTCCGTGCGCCGTAACAGCTTCGTGAATACTTGTTGCGGACGGTTGAACGCGGGACGGACTTGGTCGACAAACACCCCCGCCTTGAGGAGTTTCAACACCACCCCCTCCGGTGTTGCCGCCCGAGAGGTGCCATGGCATTGGTCATCTCCGAGAGTCCTTCCACTGTACGAGAATTTTGGCATTGGGCCTTTACAAAATGGTGCTTGCTGTATATAATACGTCGTTCAGAGGGTTTGGCAACGAGATTCCGAAGAGGCACACGGTTGGAAGCAGCATTTGACCAAGAATTCTGCACCACATTTGGGCTCCTGCCTGTCCGAAGCGATGAGCTGAACCGGCTCCAAGTGTTGGTTACCGCCTCCTCTGACCTGTCTGTGGTGGACTATCTCCGCTGCCGATGCGGCCTCTTGCCAGAGCTGTGCTGGGTTACGCCGGAGGAGTTCCAGATGCGACTTGCCGCTGCCTTCACCGGCAGTCGCACCCCGGGCAAGCAGCCTTCGTCACTTGCAGAGTACCCTGATACAGACTCTCAAATCGTCACACAGGTCTCCCGCATCATTAGGGAGAGCATCGATTCGGGCGCTTCCGATATCCACTTCGAGCCGGCGGAGCACGAGGTACGCTGTCGCGCACGGATTGACGGAGCCCTCGTCGACCGGCACCGCCTGCCCAGAGACTATGCCGCCGAGCTACTTTCCCGCCTCAAGATCATGGCTCGGCTCGATATCGCCGAGAAGCGCCGGCTCCAGGACGGGCGCATCCGCTTTGAGCACGGCGGACGGGTCGTCGACATTCGCGTCTCGGTTATCCCGACGGACTTCGGCGAGAAAGCCGTCCTGCGTCTCTTGGACAAGCAGACCCTTCGGCTGGATTTGGCGACCCTGGGCTTTGCCCCCGGACAACAGACGACCTTTGTCCAGCAAATCGAGGCCCCCAACGGCATCGTGCTCGTCACCGGCCCGACTGGTTCAGGCAAAACCACCACGCTCTACGCTGCCCTGAACCATCTCCGCTCGCCCGAGGTGAACATCTGTACCGTCGAGGACCCCATCGAGTACAATCTCCACGGCATCACCCAGACCCAGATTCGCCCCGATATTGACGTAACCTTTGCCGGCATGCTCCGCTCGCTCTTGCGGCAGGATCCGGATATTATCATGGTGGGGGAGATCCGAGACAGAGAAACCCTCGACATCGCTATCCGTGCCGCGATGACCGGCCACCTCGTCCTGTCGACCTTGCACACGAACAGCGCGCTAGCTACGGTTGCTCGACTGCTGGACATGGGGGCTGAGCCGTTCCTTCTGGCGTCTTCGCTGCGTTTGGTTGTCGCCCAGCGTCTCGTGCGCCGCAATTGCTCGACCTGTTTTATCGGAGAGTTAAGTACCATTGAGCAGGAAGCGGCCGACCGACTCAACATGACCATCGGATCCAGCGCTGGTCAAGGTACCGGGTGTACCGAGTGCGGCAACACCGGCTTTCGGGGACGCGTCGCCATCTACGAACTGCTGGTCATCGACGACACACTCCGTGAGGCGATATTCCGACGCGCCCCGGAACATGAGCTGCGAATACTAGCTTGCAAGTTGGGCTTCTGCACCATGGCCCAGACAGCCCACGCCCTCATTGATCACGGCGTCACCACTCCGGGAGAAGTCCTGCGGGAGATTCACCTATGAAGCAACGAAAATGCGGTACCACTCTTCGTGCGACACTCGTGTTCGGCCTCCTCATAGCCATTGGGCTGGCCGGTACGGAGGGCTACTCCGACGAACCGCCCGGGGCGCCCGCAGACTCGTCCGTAAAATCGCGCCAACCAGACCAGACTTCCGCGGACAGCTTGGAATCTCAGTTTGAGCCGAGCAGCGACACTAACTCCCTTCCTCTGAAAGATACTGCTGCGATTACTCCAGATTTTGGCGAAAGCCAGCCCATCATCGACACCGTCATCGTCGTCCCACGTCTGGACTTTTCCGGCGTTCCGCTGGCCGACGCCCTGCGGGCCTTGGCCCGAGCCCACAACCTCTCGATGTTCATCGATCCCAGCGTCAGTGGCACGCTCACCATGCGGCTGGATAACGTCACCCTGCGAGATGCGATCCTGTTCATTATCAAGGAGTACCACCTGGCATGGGAGCGAACTGGTGGCATTGTCAAGATCTTCAAGCCTCCGGCCCCGGCCTCGCCTCCAGCACCGCTTCGGGTGGACGTACAAAATGGCCTGTTCTCAGCCGACTTGGTTAATGCTGACTTGGCCCAATTCGTCGACACCGTCATCGATCTGACCGGACGCAACATAATAATCGAACGTCCCGCGGCCGGGTCCGTGACCGGCAAGGTCACCGCCATGCCGGTCGACAAGGCCCTCCGCGTACTCCTGGCGGCCAGCGGGTTCGCGGTCAGCGAGGTCGACGGCGTGCTCTATGTCGCACAGGCTAATAGCGCAGCTGGCGCCCCCGGACGGGGGCGTAACTTGAACTTGACCTGTGACAGCGGCCTCATAACGTTGGAGGCAGCCAACGCCGCACTCAACGACGTCATCACGGCGCTGACGACCCGCTGTGGCCTCAGCCTCTTCGTGCAGACTGCCCTGGACGGCACGGTCCAGGCCAGCTTCACCGGCAAAACGCCGGATGAGGCGCTGACTTACCTCTTGCTGAACTCAAAGTTCAGCTACTCCAATATCAACGGCATCTACTTCGTCGGCAGCCGCGAGTCGCAGGATCTCTACACAAGCCGCCTTATCCGTCTCAAGCACCTGGTGGCCGCCCAGGTCATGGAGCTCATCCCGGCTGCCCTGGCCACCCAGGTGTCGCTCAAGGTGGCCCGGGAGCACAACGGCCTCGTCGCCACCGGCCCCAACACCGCGCTGGCCCGCTTGGTCGACTTCCTCACCGAAATCGATGTCCCCACTGCCCAAGTACTCTTCGATGTCATGGTGATCGACTTCACCCTTAGCGGAAATTCGACCTTCCAACTTACTGCCAACAACTTCGGCGGCGACTCCGGCCTGCAGGGCCAGGTCTACTACCCGTCGATTGAAATGAGCGGCTCGGGGGAGAGTCTCAACGACAATATCGCCAGCCTCTCACGCCATCTCGGCATCTCTAAGCCATTCACCCTTTCGGAGAACTTCTTCGTTCGCCTCCGCTGGCTGGAAGCAGAGGGTAAGGCCAACGTCCGCTCGCACCCGCAAATCGCGGCACTCAACGGTCACACGGCCTCGATCAGCATCGGGACCACGCAGTACTTCCTCCTGGAATCCAAGGCCATTTACCCCTCCGGCCAGGACAACCTGACCCAGACCGCCCAGCGCTTCGAGACGATCGAAGCCGACATGAGCCTTGAGGTGACTCCATTCGTCAACAGCGAAAACGAACTCATCGTCGAAGTCAAGCCTGAGTTCAGCACGCCTGCCCAGCAGTTTGACCCGGACATTCCACCGACCATTAACACGCGCGTCCTCAACTCCACCGTCCGCCTCCGCAACGGTGAGACCATTGTCCTGGGCGGCTTGGTGCAAGTCGACAAACGGGCGAGTATCTCCAAGCTGCCCATTCTCGGGTACCTCCCTGTTCTCGGTCGGCTTTTCCAGAATCGAAGCACGATCGACGTGAAGTCCGAACTCATGATCTACATCACGCCCCATGTGTACTACGGCTCTGACGGTGCGGTCGACCAAGACAGCCTCATGGAGCAGTACCGGTGATACTCCGGCTTGACAAGATGCCCTGGCTGCGAGACTGGCTGACGCTGCGATCAGTCGAGTACGTCGCGGTGTTCCACGATGACCGAGCGGAACTGGTGCGATTGTCCGGAGGGAAACGGCGTGACGTGGTGCTGCAAGTAGGGGCGGAAGCCTCAGAGGAAGCCACGGCGACCAGGTTCTTCGCTACCATGTCCAAATCATCGGCGTACTACGGTCAGCCATTTGCCGTGCTCATCAACAACAGCAAGGCGTTCTCGTATGCTACGCAACTCACGGGGGTTGACCCCGCGGTGCTGCGGAAGCGCCTGCAGTTGCTGTCGGGAGAACAGCACGAGTTCAGGTGGAGCATCGAGCGAATCAACGGAGAGGATTACGTCATCGGCCAAGGGGTGGCCGGAGACTATCTGGCCCACCTGAGGAAGTCGATCGAAGCGGCGCGGATGCCGGTGAGGGGGCTGGGGACACTGGCTGCCCAGTGGGCACCATCCATACTCAATGGTGCCGCGACCGACCGACAGGCCCTTTACCGGCATCCCACCGTTATGCCGTACCATTTTCAGACTTCTGAATCGGCTCGTTGGCGGCAGCGATCGCTCAATGTCGGTCGCTTGCTAACCGCGGTGCTGGCAGCAATTGCACTGGCTTCGGCGATAATCGCATTGGCGTTCGCCACGGGCAGAGCCGATTACGACCTCGACGACATACGGCGCTATCAGCTCCTGTACTCCGCCAAACTTGAGATGGAGGCGCACATCGCGCAGACGCGGCGCGAACTGGCCCACGCCGACCGCTCGCGCCCGGTGGAAACGTATTCCGCTCCCTTGGTTTCTGTCTTCTGCCAATATCGGGTAACCGGAGTGTACCTGACAAGACTGGCCGTACGCCACTGGGGGGGCGACTCGACGACGGTTGAGGCTAAAGGGATTGCCCGGCGCGAAAGTCAGAGTTTTGCCTACGCGACGTCGCTCAACAGCTTCGTTGCAGCCAGCGGTTTTGCGGTAAGGTCAATCACGCCAGAGGTAGTTGCCTCCATGGGCCAGCCTGATACCGTACAGAGCTTTCGCCTCTCATTGGTGCAGCATGGACAGAGCACGGTCGAATAGTAAGGGCGAGTTTGGTTTGCTCCTCGGTTTGTACGGGCTCGTCTGCCTGCTGCTCGTCTTGGTGATCGATGGGTCTGTCCGTACCGTGCTGGATGAACTGCAGATGCGAACCCTGAGCGACAATGCCGCCGAATGGCCAAGGCTCCAGCGGGCGCTGGCTGAACTCACAGCCGAGGCCGACCGGTTGCAGGCAGAGGTGCAGCGTACCGCCGGTAGTCACATCCCGTCGGCCAACGAACTCACGCAGCTCGCCGCCGCCTACGACCTGCAACTGACACGGATGGAGCGGCAGCAGGGTAGCGGATCCAAACCCTCGACCGGCTCCGTTGTCTACGTGACAACCTTCCGGGGCGGAGCGACGAATGTCGTGCGCTTTCTGCGAGCCTTGGAGGAGCAATACCTGTGCGCCGCCGATCGAGTCGAGTTATGGCCGGCCGACGAGAGTGGTGCTGTGGTGTCTGTCCAACTCTCAGTGAGCGTGAGGGAACCGTGACGACCCGGCGCGTCAAGCAGGTGCTTCTGATGCTGTTGCTGGTGATTGCCGGCTACATCTGGTGGGGAAACCTGGCGCTGCTGTTTCCGACTACGGTCCCCGTGGACACACAGGCACCGGGTGATACCCTTGGCGCCTCCCGGGCTCTTCTCCCCGACCCCGTTGTCTATCGGGAGCCGAGGGTGAATCCCTTCCTGCATGCCATAGCCGGTCCTCCTGACCAGTCACACGAGCGTACGACCCAGCCAGCCGGGCCAGTGGCTTTTCCCCGATCCCTTCA
Organism: Candidatus Zixiibacteriota bacterium; assembly: GCA_041742355.1. Taxonomy (GTDB): domain Bacteria; phylum Zixibacteria; class MSB-5A5; order GN15; family FEB-12; genus JAGNLV01. The sequence goes on along the minus strand of JBGSIV010000152.1, from coordinate 324 downwards.
ACTCGCGGGCGTGCTGTGCCTGGGAAAGTCCTCCCAGGCTGTTCTGCAACTCGACCCGCAGACAACCAAGACCTTTTCGCTCGGTGAGCACTTCGGCGAATGGACCTTAATTGAGGTGACCGATGAAACGGCAGTCTTTGGCGCCGACAAAGCGCGCGACACGCTCCATTTGGTGGGCACCGTGCCTGGCGACCGGCAGTAAAGGCGGCTCTGTCCTGGTGACGGTCCTCGCCATCCTGGCCGCTCTCTCCATCATCCTGCCTGCCATCGACACAACCATGCTCCGACGCTTTCTGGCTGAAGTGGCTCGGGATCGACGGCAAC
>JBGSIV010000151.1:0-3615 GCA_041742355.1 Candidatus Zixiibacteriota bacterium | reverse complement strand
ATCGAGCGATCATCCCGTGCGCGGCACATGTCCACATGTGCCGCGTCCACGCACAACGGAGATAACAAGCGTCGGTTCGACGCCAGGAATCGAAAAAACATAAACCACGCAGGAGGACCCCATGGAAATACGGAGCAAGGCCTTCCGGCACGAAGGAACTATCCCCCAGGAGTACACGTGCGACGGCAGCAACTACTCGCCGCCGATCGAGTGGCGGCAGGTACCGGAAAAAGCGCAGAGCATGGTGGTGATCGCCCGCGATCCCGACTCACCGCGCGGCAACTTCACCCACTGGATCATCTACGACGTACCGCCGAGAATGGGTGGCCTGCAGGAAAACCTCCCGATGGGGGGGAGCCTGTTCAACGGCGCACGGCAGGGGCAGAACGATTTCGGGAAGATCGGCTACGGCGGCCCCTGCCCGCGTCACGGCACACACCGGTACTTCTTCGAGGTGTTCGCGCTGGATCAGCCGGTGGGGCTGCCGGGCGGGGCGACCGAGGAAGAGGTGCGGCAGGCGATGGCAGGGCATGTGATCGCGCAGGGCGAACTGATGGGCCGCTACCGCAAGCAGGGTTGAGTGATGTTTCCTGCCGAAGAGGAGGGGCATACTCCTCGAGTATCCAGTCGTACCCTCTTCCAGTCGAGCTTACCATGCCGATACCCGGTGCATATATGTCGTACCTGTGGGCGATACCCAAAAAGTAGTTGCCGTAGAGCAGACAATCACGAACGCCGAGCGGAGTGAGAACCGTTGTGTCTCCGAGGAATTTTCGGCACCAAATGGGATCATCACTGAATTCATCAACTGCGTCAAACATCTCGCCGACATAAGCCGGATGTTTGCAGCGCAACTGCCAGTTGAATGGTCCTCGGGACAGAGATCCGGGTGTTTCCCAAAACCCATCGTTCCGTAGAGTCCAGAGGCACAGATCCGCAGTGGTATCATTGTCAATTATCTGCTTCACGAAGTACCACGTTTCACCGTTGACAACGGTGTCGCGGGTGATCTGTTCCGACCAGTGTGATACGGTCACCCCGCAATCGTCTACGATTATTCCGGACCAGCGAGCTCCGACCGCAAGGGGGAAAATGGGCAGTGGAGCCTGTGGGGGATGAAAGGGGGACTGGTGGTCGCTGCAAGCAAGTACCAGCGCAACCATGGAGATCAGGACTGGGAAAAGCCGATACATAGGAACCTCCCCTGTAATTCCATCTATTCGATAGACGGACAGGCAGTAGCTTTCGTGCAGACGATTAGCAGGGGAGGTTCCTGGGAGCAGGCAGAATTGGTTGGTTTGTGATCAAGGTGTTCGAAATCTCGTAAGGCGAGAGCACTCGGCATCACCGCCCTACTTCCCCCCGAAACTCTCATCCTCATTCGGATACGAACCCGACTTCACGTCTTCGATATAGCGCTTGATCGCATCGAGAATGATCGGCCTCAGATCGGCGTACTCCCGCAGGAATTTCGGGCGGAAGCCTTCTTCACGCAAGCCCAGCATGTCGTTTATGACAAGCACCTGGCCATCGCAGTGCGGCCCGGCCCCGATCCCAATCGTTGCCGCCGTGTGCAACGACTCGGTAATCTCGGTCGCGATATCGGTCTGGATGAGTTCCAGCACCATCGAGAAACAGCCCGCCTCCTCAAGCGCGAGAGCCGACTCCTTCAGGTAATTCCGGGAGCGCTCCTCGCGCCCCTGCACTTTGGGGCCGCCGAACCGGTGGATCGACTGCGGCGTGAGGCCGATGTGACCCATCACGGGAATGCCCAACTCAACAAGGCGCTTCACCGTCGAAACGATCTCAAGGCCCCCCTCAATCTTGACCGCCGCCGCGCCGATTTTGAGGAACAGCCCGGCGTTGCGTATCGCCGTCTCCTCAGAGGGTTGGAACGACATGAAGGGCATGTCGGCAATCACCAGCGCCCGCTTCGCGCCGCGCGCGACCGCCGCGACATGCGCGGCCATCACCTCCATCGAGATCGGCAAAGTCGAATCGTACCCATGCAGCACATTGGCCGCCGAGTCGCCGACAAGGATCGAGTCAATCCCGGCCGTATCCAATAGCGCCGCAGTGAACGCATCGTAGCCGGTGAGGACGGTTATCTTCTCGCCCTTGGCCTTCTTCGTAATGAAGGTCTGGACCGTGTTCTTCTTGGTCTGCGCAATTTTCGACATAGGGGTATCCCGTGTTACAGCGCGGCGACATCGCCGGAGGGGGAATAATACTTCTTGCCGGCGATCGGCTTGTGGAGCTGGTCGATGAGGTCGTCGAAGTGCCGGGGGTTATTGACGAAATCGATGTTCTCGGTCTTCACGACAAGCAGGGGGGTGTCAGTATAGTTGAAAAAGAAGTAATCGTACGCGCGGTTGAGCAATTCGAGGTAGTCCGAATCAATGGACTTCTCGAACGCAAAATTCCGAATGCGGATCCGCTCCATCAGCTTGGCCGTCGACGCCTGCAGGTAGATCACGAGGTCGGGTTTGGGGACATCGCGCGATAGCGCGTTGGCGATGCGGTTGTACAGCACCAGCTCCCGATCCGACAGATTGACCGAGGCGAAAATTGCGTCTTTCGCGTAGAGGTAATCGGCCACAATCCGCTTGGCGAAGAGGTCGTGCGTCTGCAGTTGCTGCTGCTGCTGAAAGCGCGACGCGAGGAAGTAAAGCTGGCACGGCAGCGCATGGCGCTTGCGGTTCTTGTAGAAATCGACGAGGAACGGGTTGTTGACCGCATCCTCGTAGATGATCTCCGCCTCGATTCGTTCGGCCAGCATGGTGGCGAACGTCGTCTTGCCGACGCCGATCACGCCCTCGACAGCGATATAGTTTGGTTCAGCGTTGACGGGCGACATGATCCCTGTACAGCAGCACCTGGGTTCGGTCGATGTCCGTCAGGAAAGAAGCAACGGGCTCCTTGGTGACGGGGTGGATGATATCCGGGTCGATCTGGAGCAGCGGCACCATGGCGAACGGCCGGTTGAGCAGCTCGCGGTGCGGAATCGAAAGGCTCTCGGTCTCAATAATGTCGTCGCCAAACAGAAGGATATCGAGGTCGATCGTGCGGGGTTGCTTCTGCCCCTTGCCGGTGCGGCCGAGGGCGGTTTCGATCCGTTCCAGCTCGACGAGCAGCTCGCTCGGGCGGTACGTGTACTCCCCTTTGATAACCTGGTTGAGGACTGCCGGGTTTTCGCCGGGCATGCCCACAGCGTCGGATATATAGATACTCGACGAGGCGCCGAGTTCGAAGCCGGGGATGTATTCGAGTCTCTCGCGGGCGGTGGCGAGGTTCTTCTCGCGGTCGCCGATGTTGGAACCGAGGAGTATGTAGACAGTCGTTCCGGCCATGATCAGCACCTCATTTGCGGCGGTCGTCGGGATCGACGAGCTTGGAGACGTCCGCCTGGTAGCGGGTGATTTCGACTTCGATAGACTTGATGTGTCCCGCAATCGGCGGGGTCAGTTTGCGAACTTTCAAAGTTACCCGGTAAACGGGAAATCTGTCAAGGACTTTGATAGCCAGGTCGGTGGCGAGACGCTCCAGCAGGGCGAACGATTTCCCCTCGACCGTTTCCCTGATAGCGAGGTAGACCTGTTCGTAATCGACTGTGTC
>JBGSIV010000150.1:0-29012 GCA_041742355.1 Candidatus Zixiibacteriota bacterium | reverse complement strand
AATGGTTTGGGACACAGGGGAAGCCGCAGATCATTCTCAATGCCGGGGAGCATGTTATACCGGACAAGCCGTTCCGGGTGCTTGTGACGCCGTTTCGCCTGGATGAACTCTCGGAGTTCCGTCGGATCAAAACGTTGTCGTATACGATCCACGCGGCGTCGCTCAAGCAGGCGCATGACCGGGGGTACGACGATGCGTTACTGCTCAATAACCGGGGGCAAGTGGCCGAGGTGACGTCGGCGAACATTTTCTGGGTAAAACGCGGGGTGATCTACACGCCGCCATTGACTTCGGGGTGCCTCGATGGCACGACGCGCCGGGTGGTTTTCCGCGAGGCGAAGAAGCTCGGGTACGAATTGCGGGAGAAAGATGCCAAGCTGCCGGAAGTGCTCAGGTCGGACGAGGTTTTCCTTTCAAGTTCGACCAAACTGGTACTTCCCATAGGGGTGATTCGGAACAGCGAGGGAACGCACAGACTGCCGCTCGGGCCGGTAAGCCGGCATTTTCGGGAGCATTTCCGTCGGAAGGTGGGGTTGGCGTAAGCGGCTGTGCCGCGTGAGCATGGCGGCACGGATGTTTTTGTTGATTTGATTTGGCGCCGACGTCTATTGTGCCTCACGAACGTGTGTACTTTACACCCGGTTGAGGCATCACATGCGACGACTTGTAACGATCCTCTTTGCCATAGCAGCGCTTCTGCTGGCCGTTGCACCGCTCTCCGAAGCAGCGCAGAAGAAGCGCAACGATCCCCGGCGCGACAATGCCCGTCCTTCGGGCGGCGGCCAGAGCAGTTTCTGGGAGATTCCTCCCCGCAACCTGATCGATATTCCCACCGCCGGCACTCTCCCCCGCGGTTATTGGACGGCCATTGTGCGGCTCGGCCCGCAAGGTGGGGCGCTCGGGTATATCGATATCGGGCTGTCGAACCGGTTCCTTCTCGGCCTGTCGTTTGGCGGCACGCATATCATTTCGAACGACACGCCCGAATGGAACTCCGGTATCGGGATCAACCTGAAGTTCCGCATTATCGATGAGCTGGAGTATTTTCCGGCCGTCACGCTCGGCTACGCCTCGCAGGGGACGGGGCCGTACAACGAGGACATCAAGCGCTACACGTTCAAATCGCGCGGCTTCTACGGTGTGGTCAGCCGCGGCTTCTACTTCTACAACTGGACCGCGGGTGGGCATTTCGGCGCGAATTACTCGCTGGAGAATGAAGTGGATGACGAGAACGACCTGAATTTCTTCGCGGGGTTCGACGCCACCTTTCAGTACAATCTCGCCCTGACGGCGGAATGGGATGCCGCGCTCAATGACGACCGCAGTGCGCCGCCCGACACGACGCTGGCGTTGTTCGCGGGCAAGGGGCGGGGCTACCTGAGTATCGGAATCAAGTGGCTCTTCACCGATCAGCTCGAGCTGGAGTTCATTCTGAAGGATCTGCTGGTGAACCGGCGGGAGTACGACACGTTTGGGCGCGAGGTACGGATCACGTATATCGACAGTTTTTGAGTTCCGATAGCGGTTGATGGTTGAAGCGGCCCGGTGACGACCGGGCCGTTTCTTTAGAGCCCGAATTTTCGCCAGCGCCCGAGGACCATCTCGGCGAATTCACCCACCGCAGCAATAACTTTCTCACGGTACTCCGACGCCTTCGTGGTATCGAATTCCGGGTACCCCTCCCCCTGTTTGTACAGCAGGATCGATCCCGGCACCGGATAGACATCGGCGCCAGCGTTGAGGGTATAGGCGAGGTCGGGGTCGTAGCGTTCGCGGTCGACGAGATCCGGATCGAGCGCCATCACGTATGCGTTTTCGTCGGTTCCGGCGTGGCCGCCGGCGTGCTGGAAGAACGCTGTGGTCATCTCAGCGCAGAGCTGCCACCAGTGGATCACGGCGATATTGGCGCGCCGCTCGGCATGGAACGCGTAGGCGATATCCTTGAGGGCGGCGTTGTTGCCGCCGTGGCCGTTCATCAGGATAACATTCCGGAAGCCGGTATCGGCCAGTGAGTCGAAGATATCGCGGACGTACGCAGCGAAGGTCTCCGGCTTGATGGTGGCGCCGCCATTGTACCGCAGGAGAGATTTGGTGATGCCGTAGTTGACGATGGGTGCAACGAGCGCGTTGAGGCGATCGGCGATGCCGAGGGCGATGTCTTCGGGAATGAAGTTATCGGTGCCGAGGCAGGCGGAGCCGTGGGCCTCGACCGTGCCGACCGGCAGAATGACCGTGTCGATCTGCGACGGGACGAGGTCTCGGATACGAAGCCAGCTGAGGCGCTGCAGTTGACGCTGCACGGGCTACTCCATCCGCGAGAGCAGGCGTTCGATGACCAGTTCGGTTTCGCGGGCGGTGGATTCGTCGCCTTCGAAGCGGAACTGGTTGATGTCCCGAACCATCAGTTCGAGCTGATCGGCGTCTTCCACGCAGTACCAGATTTCGAGCTCGGCCCAGCGCAAGCCCTGGGCGGTGAAGGCCTCGGAGACATCGTGGTAGATCGACGGCGATTTCCAGTCGTACTCGGAGAGCTTGACGCGATACTCGCCGGACATGCCGATCACGTAGTAGCGGCCCTCGGGGGTCGGGCCGAACACGGCGTCCGACTCGCGCAGCATGCGCAGGGCGCGGTTCATCTGGTCGGTCTTCACAGTCGGCGTGCGGCTGCCGATCACCAGGACATGATTGTATTCGCCGGCGAAGGCGTCCTTGAAGACTTGTTCGATGCGCAGGCCCCAGCGTTCGTCCGGGAGCTTGATCGACTTGAAATTGTTTTTCAGCGCGGTTGCCCGCTTGCCGGTGGTTTTCTTTTTCAGATACTCGGTAATAATCCCCACCAGCCGCTCGCGTTCGGGGATGTCGGCGTAGAACAGCCAGACATCAGCGTCGGCATCGAGGGCGTGGGTAATGGTGTCGGTGATAAACGCCTGGTGCAGAAACCGCACGGAATCGCCCTGGATGGCGCCGAACTCCATGGATGAACCGTCTTCGGTCGGCTCCTGTATGCAGATCGCAATGACCGAGTCGTTTTTCTTAGTGCGCGACATATATCCCTTAAGACTTGGAGTTCCAGTACACGCAGGAATATATATGCCCGGATTCGGCGGCGTCAAGGTTACTCGCCGGATAATTTGCCGGAAAAATCCGCGCGAAGAAGACGGCGGAAAGAAATCCTTGACAGGCGGACGATCAGGTTTGGGGAGATTGAGGGATTATGTACTGCGCGACAACGCGGCAGCGCTACGAAACCCGGTTCAGTTCGTCGATCATTTTGGACGGCTCGATGACGCCGCGCAGGACGCGGGTGACGTCTCCACGCGAATCGAGCAGGAGCGTGGTCGGGAGGGAATAGTGGCTCATGCCAAAGCGGGTCATGAAGCCGCGCGTGATTTCCGTGTCGGCGTTTTCGAGCTGGACTTTGATCGGGACGAACCGCTCGGAGATTTTCGCCGCGACCTCGGGATTGCCGAACGTTTCTTTCTCCAGCACCCGGCAATTGGCGCACCAGGTGGCCCAGGTGTCGATAACGACCGGCTTCCCTTCCCGTTGCGCGCGGGCGAGCCCCTGTTCGAGTTCGGTTTCCCAGGAGATCAGGTGTTTAGCCGGCGCTGTCGATCCGCCGATGGAGGGGAACCACTGCGCGGCGGCCGGGAGGATGAGCCCCTGGGTGAAGAGCACACCGGCGAGGAGGTAAATCCCGATAATGAGGGCCAAGACCCCGAGGAACTTCTTGAGGCGCGGGAAGAACGCGGAGCGCGGGGTGAGGCGGTCGAGCCCGCCGCCGAAGACGCCGAAAGCGACGAGGAGCAGGCCGGTCAAGAGGGCGGCCAGCCAGGGTTCGATCAGGGTCCGGACGAAGTACAGCGCCATGAGCAGGAGCACGAATCCGAAGAATTTTTTGACCGACTCCATCCACTCGCCCGAACCGGGGAGTTTGTTGATTGCGGAGGAGAATGTCCCGATCAGGACGTAGAGCGTCCCCAGTCCCAGGGCGAAGATGAACAGGACGAGAAAGCCGATGGCCGGTGAGCCGCTGGCCGCGACATAGATGAGGATCCCGGCGACGAACGGGCCGACGCACGGTGAGACTACGAGCGCGGCGACAATTCCGAGCAGGACCACGCTGAAGACGCCTCCCCCCTGCGCGCCCCGGCCGAGTTTGCTGCGCAGGGACATCGGGACCTGGAGTTCGTAGAGGCCAAACATGGAGAGCGCGAACACGACGAAGATGATGACGATCGCGATCACGACCGGGGGGCTGGCCAGCCAGGCGCCGAAGACGCCCCCGACGAGTGAGACGATGAGCCCCATCAGACCGTAGACCACGGCCATCGAAACGACGTACACCAGCGACAGGGAAAAGCCCTTGCCGATCGAGCGCTGACGGCCGGCGAAGATGCTGACGGTAATCGGGACCATAGGATAGGTGCAGGGCGAGAACGACAGCAGCAGGCCGGTGACGAAGGCCAGGCCGAGCGCGAGGAAATATCCCCAGAATCCGTGCTCCCGGATCAACCGGGCGAGGTCGCTCTCATCTTCGGTCGCGAGGGTGGGGGTGGCGGTTTGGCCGGCGACCGGTTCGATGGTGGTGCTGACGGCGGGAACGGCCGGGGGGTTGTCACCGGTCGTGGCGGCAGGTTGCGTGCTCTGGTCAAGCGGCTGAGCCCCCGCCATGACATCCGCCCCGCCGATTGTGAAAGACAGCTGTACTGTGACGGTTTTCGGCGCGCGGCATTCGGTGCTGTTGCAGGGCTGGTAGGTAACTTTGATGGGCAGGGTGACCTGGCCGGGCGTCGCATCGGGTTTGACCGCCAGAGTAAACGGGATGACGGTTTTTCCGCTGTAAACGACCATCGTATCGACGGCAAGGAAGAGCTTCTCCCCCAGCGGGTACTGGGGGTCACGCGGGATGAGGCCCGGGGCCGCATCAAATTCGACTTTGCAGGGGATCAGGAAGGCATCGCGGGGCTGGGCGGAGTTGATGTGCCAGGGGTGGGCGATGTCGATCACCACCGTTGCGGGATAGGACTGCCCCGGCGCGACAACAGCGGACGCGAGTGAGGCGGTGACAGCGATGTCGACTTCATCGAAACCGGCGTCGCCGAGGTCGAACTGACCAGATTGGGCGAAAGTGGTAGCGAAGGAAAATGCAAACGCACAGAGCAGCATGAGCGTGAACAAGTGGCGCTGGAATGGTCCCATCATGGCGGTGGCCTTCCCCTGGCTGAGAATTCGGTTGATCGGTGACGTCCAATTTCGCCGGACGCCGGCACATAGCTTTGTACGATCAGAGATTCTTTTTGGTCCGCAGCTGGGCCAAGATCTCGGCTTTGATCAGGCCGGCCAGCTTGTCGGAGTCGAGCTTGTCGACTATTTTTTCGGCGATCCGTTCGGCCAGTTCGGAGGCCAGTTGCCGGGTGAACAGGGTCACCCGCTCCGGCGTGATGCTCTCGACCATCTCTTCCCACTTCGCGTTGTCGGCCGGTTTGGGCGGTTCTTCGTGCACGGTCAGGCTCTCCGGTTCATCGGCATGGAACTTCTCGACCTCCCGTTTGAACTCATCAATGAATTTCTCCACCCCGCCGGTGTCCTTCTTCTGTGCTGGAGGATCGATGTGCCCTTTCGGATTGAAGGGTTCGAGCGTGGAAGACGGTTCCGTGAACACGAGTTCGTCGGGTGAGTTTCCTGCCGCGGCCCGACCCGACTGGGCAGGTCCGGTCGGCGAATGGTCGGCTTCTTTCTGCATCTCGCTGACAAACCAGTGGTAGTCGTGGGTCAGGTCCTCTGCACTCTGCTGCTGGCGGAAGGCCGCCGGATCCGAGAGACCGTACTGGTCGCCGAGGATATCCAGATTGCCTGTATCGGGTGCCTCGGCGGCGGGGCGCTTGACTTTCGTTGTGTCGGGAAGGCGGATATCGGTCTGATCGTCGGCGATGACAATCGACTCGATCCGCCCGGTGCGATCCAGGTCGTCGTCGTGTCCGGATGACGGCGTCCGAAGCTTGCGGGTGCCGTTCATGACCTCCGACTCGGTGACGCGGATGGACCCGGTGGTGCCCAACCCCAGCGCGGCATCGAGCAGGTCATCGTCGACCGATCCGAGGGGGGTGTCGATGTCGGCGGCGGGCCTGGCGCCGACATGCCGCCCGATTGCGGCGGTGACCTTCTCTAGGAAGTCGCGGGGGTCAAAAGGGCGGGGGATGGTCAGTTCCGGCGGCACTCCGTCGATGGTTTTGCCGATATTGGTGAAAACGAGGATGGGGCGGTCGTCGCCGGTGATCATCTGCTGAGCCAGCTGGTAGACCGGCTGATCGCGGTAGGACAGCTCGCAGCCGACCAGAACGAGGTCGGGGCGGCCGTTGGAGATAAAATCGACCGCCGCAGCGCCGTCGGCGACCGCGACAACTTCAAATCCCTGCTGGCGGAGGATAGTGTCGGCGACCCGTCGGGTGGCTTCGGATTGTTCGGCGAGGAGTATCTTTCTGCGCATGGTTTCTAACTGTCTTCCCCGGATTTGCTGGAAAGCTTGGACGATGCCTCCTCCAGAAACTTTCGCTCCGCCGGTGTCAGGTTGTCGATGCCGACTTCATTGATGCGGTCGAGGATGGCATCGACCCGCTTCATGATGTCTTCAGCTCGTTCCCGGTTCTTCTGAAGCTTGGCTTCTTTCCGGCGATAACGCAAGTTTTTTATTGTCCGACCGAAGCGCAGCCATTGCCAGTCGAACTTCATATAGAGGACGGCGAAGAGGGCGCCGCCGAGGTGGGCCATGTGGGCGATGGTGGCGCCGCCGGTTAGGAATACCAGGATCATCATGCCGGGGATGGCGTACTTGACCTTGACCGGGATGAGGAAGTATATGTAGAGCATGCGATTGGGGAACATGAACCAGTAGGAGACGAGCACGCCGTAAATGGCGGCTGACGCGCCGACGGTAATCGTAGCGTCCCCCGGATTGACTATAAGCGTAAGCAACCCACCGGACAAGCCGGCGAGGAGATAGAAGAGGCGGAACGGTTTCGTTCCCCAGGTGAACTCGATTTCGGTGCCGAACATCCACAGGGCAAACATGTTGAACGCCAGGTGGAGGAAGCCGCCGTGGAGGAACATGTAAGTGAACGGCGTATAGAGCCAATTGGGGAAATCGGAAAAGAAGCGGCCCGGCGCCAGGCCCAGGTAGCCCGTGATGGTCGGGTAGAGCAACTGCGCGACGAACATACCGCCATTGGCAATGAGCATCCACTTGATCCAGGGGGAAAGGCCCCCAGGGCCGAAGCTCATGCCGCCGCGCGGCTGGTCATAAGTCTGGTTGTACCTCATCAATAATCAGTATCGGTACTGGGACCGCCTCACGTGATATCCGTATCCGACCGATCGGTCGGTTTATTCTCGATTTCCCGCCGCTCGGTTGAACCCTGCAGATCTTCTTTCTTCTTATCTTCGCCCGGAAGATTTATATCACAGCGACCGGCCATTCAGCCGCCGCCGTACTTGGGCAGGACCCTGGTGATGAGTACCAGCCAGATAACCAGAAACGCTGCCAGAAACACGATGTCATACCAATCCATATCTAAACGGCAACCTCCGGGAAAATCAAGAACATTGTCCAGTCCGCCACATATTGCTCTCTCACCTTAAATCGGCCGGTCGGAACAAAAGTTCCATCGGTGTCCGGTCTGCGCTCCACGCAAAAACGCCGGCAGCGTGCTGCCGGCGTTGGGTTACTCGGGGGCTCCCTGGTTACGCCAAAACCTTGTCCAGCCGCTGGGACAGCTGCGACTTAGGCACCGCACCGACCACGCGGTCAACCTCCTCGCCGTTCTTGAAGAACAGGAGCGATGGAATCGACATGATGCCGAATTTCGCGGCGACCTGGTTGTTGGAGTCCACGTCAATCTTGGCGATCTTGACCCGGTCGGAGTACTCGTTGGCCATTTCCTCGAGGATCGGGGCGATCATTTTGCACGGCCCACACCAGGTGGCCCAGAAGTCGACGATGACCGGCTTGTCGGACTGGATCACTTCGCGCTCGAATGAATCATCCGTCACCGTAATCGGCTTGGTCATGATGTATATCCTCCGTATTGTAGAAGTTCAAAATAGTCTCTCATGTAACACGGCTTTGCCTGGTCGGTTCCGCGACAGGATCCTTCCGTGGACTACAATGATAGGAGATCGGACCCATCCGGCCAAGTGAAATGTGGGGAAATCGGGTTCGTGGGTGTCACCTGTCCCGGACCGGTTCGCTTGTGTCCGGGGCGCTTCGGGCGAACGCCCGGACCTGTTCGGCAAAAGCCTCGAGGCGGGTCTCCTCCCCCGAATCGCGGAGGCCTTCATAGCTGATATTGAGCCAGGGGACGCGGCCGAGGTCCTCTGAGATCTTCCTCGAGAGTGAGGATACGATTGTGCCGGGCATGCAGTTGAACGGCATGGCGTTGACGACTCCCGAGGCCCCTGCCTGAACGAGTTCGATCGACTTGCCGATGGACAGGATTGCCTCCCCCTTGATATCCACGGATATATAGGTGCTCGCGAGTTTCATGACCCTGTTGACCGGCAGGTCTTCGGGGAAATCAAAGGTCCGCCGGAAAGCATCGAGCAGTTTGTGCTCCATGTGCTCCTGGGAGAAGATCTGCAGGTTGCTCCGGAGCGTATTGCCCCAGTCCCGTCGGAGCCAGGAATCACGCCGGAAGGTGTAGGACGTGTACAGCGGCCACTCGGAGAAGGTGGCGATACGCACCTCCAGGCCCTGCTGCTCGAGCTTCTGCACCAGGTGGTTGTTCGAGAACCGGTTGTTCCGGAGGTAGATCTCACCGACCACTCCGACGAGCGGCAGATCGGGAGCCTCCGAACGGAGTGCGCTGAAATCCCGGCCCGCCTGCGCGGCCAGTTCCTCCAGCGACTCATGGTGCGCGACCGCGTGGTCCATGCGGGCGAGGTAGCGGAAGTACAGCTTTTCGGCCTCTCCCTTGTCCCGCTCATAGGGGCGGGTCCGCAGGAGGAGCTTCTGGATGCCATCGACAAAAACGAACGCCTTCCAGGTTACCTGGCGGAAGTCGGTGCCGCCCAGGCCGAAGCCCCGATCGTAGCCGTCGGAGGAGTTGGGCGAGAATATCGGGACATCGGAGTAACCGAGGTCATCGAGGATCATCCGGTGAAACGGCGAGTACAGGCCGAACCGGCAGGGGCCGGTCGCCCCTGGCATGAAGAAGACCGCCCGCTTGCGGTCAAAGTTTTCGGTGCGGATCTTCTTGATCAGATCCCCGGTCGTGATGACACAGGGGAAACACTCTTTGCCCGAGGTGAACTTCTTGCCGTACTCGAGCGTCAGCTCATCCGGTTCATCGAGGACCTCGGCGGTCAATCCATAACGGGCGAACGCGGCCCGCAAGGCGTAGGCATGGTCGCACATGTTTGGGATATAGATTGTCTTCTCGAACGGTCGGAACTCATCCTGCGCAACGCTGAAGCTGGTAACCGGCGGCATGAATTTGTAGAAGCGCAGCGAGTCGACGAAGGCCTCGCAGCGGGTGATCATGCCAGCGTCGGCCGAGTGCTCATCGAGTTCGAGTTGCAGGTGCGGCTTGCCGATCATCTGCTTGCGGAAAAAGTGCGTGATGAACGAATCTGGACCGCACCCGAAAGAAGAGATGTACACGGCGAACAGGTTCGGTTGGCGGCGGATGTAGTCGGCCGCCTGCATGATTTTCCGGCCGTAGCTCCAGTACATGTACGGGAACTCGGTTCCTTCATCCTCCAACGGGAGGTAATCCAGGGGGATGGCCTTGAAGCCGAGGTTGCGGATTTTTTCGGGCAGCTCCAGCGAGAGGCGGCGGTCGAACCCGTTGTACGGCCGGCTCACCACCACGAGCACCTTTTCGTCGTCGCCGAGCTCCGCCAGCGCCGTACGTCCGGCCTCGCGCACGGCCTCCCGATAACTGCGGTACGCCTTGAGGCCCTGGTCGAGAGCCGCATTGAACTCGCGATCGGACAGCCCGAACTCCTTTGCCAACGCCTTGAGTTTCTGTCGGAGGGCGTCGATGGAATCGCTGAGCGATACGGGGGTACTGACGAAGCGCACACCCTCGGCGGCGAAATCGAACCGCCCCTGGATCTGTGATCCGACACTCTGCACGTAGGGGCAGATGAAGGCCCCTTCGCTGTCGGTTTCCTCGGGGCCGGCCACTTTGATCAGCGAGGGGAGGAAAATGTAGTCGACTTTGCGGTTGAGCAGGGTCTGGACATGGCCGTAGACCAGCTTGATCGGGAAGCACGTTTCGGCGCTGAACAGCTCGAGCGCCTGGCTGGTAATAGCGGCCGTGGTCGCACCTGAGCGGACAACGGTGAACCCCGCGCTTTCGAAGAAGGCCCGCCAGAAGGGGTAGTACTCGTAGAAGTGCAGCACGAGCGGCAGTCCGATTCGTCCACGCGATGCTTTTGCCTGGGGGATATCGATCCAGCGCTTGAACAGGAACTTCTGCCGTGCGGTGAAGTGATCGGGGGGGAGTTCGGCGCGGTCGTGCCGCTCGAGATCGTACTTTTCGCACCGCGCACCATAGTAGAGCGGTTCTTCCCCCTCGATGGCCACTTTGTGAATCTCGCACTGATTGGAGCAGTCTTCGCAGGCGAACGAATCGATGTCGTAGCGCCGCTTGTGCAGGTCGAAACCTTTGAAACCGGTGCGGAAACCGGGCTCGTCGAGTCGTTCCGCCGCGAGGATGGCCGCGCCGATCGCCCCGGTGACATCGTGATGCGGCGGGACGGTAATCGTCTGGCCGACAAGGCTCTCGAAGGCGGCCACGACCGCCTGGTTCCAGGCCACGCCGCCCTGGAAGAAGATGTTCTTCCCGATGCGCCGATCCCCGACGACTTTGGTCAGGTAGTTGGAGGCGATGGAATAAGCGAGGCCGGCCAGGAGATCGTCTTTGGGAACACCGGTGCGCTGGTGGGCGACAAGGTCGGATTCCATGAAGACGGTGCAGCGTTCGCCGCAGCCGACAGGGCATTTCGCGCAGAGCGCCCGTTCGCCGAACTCGGCCTCGATATTGATATCCAGCTTCTCCGCCTGCTCCTGCAGGAACGACCCCGTGCCGGCCGCACAGGCCTTATTCATCTCAAAGTCGATGACCGCGCGATCATCGATCGCGATATACTTGGAGTCCTGCCCGCCGATCTCGAAAATCGTGTCGACGGTCGGGTCGATATTAACTGCGGCAGTCGCCTGGGCGGTAATCTCGTTGCGGACGACGTCGGCCCCGACAAAATCCCCGATCAGGTATCGCCCCGACCCGGTGGTGCCAACCGCCTTGACGATAACCCGATTCCCGACTTCGGCGCCGACTTCCTCAATTCCACGGCGGACCGCTTCGATCGGCCGTCCTTCGGTCATTAGGTAGCGGCGGGCGATTACCCGATGGTCCCGGTCAATCAGGACGACATTGGTGGACAACGAGCCGACGTCGATTCCGAGGTACACTTCGAGGCCATCGATATCGGTCGGTCGAGCGGCACGCGTGACATCGTAGAATTTGCTTTCAGGGGCGCCGAAAACAAGGGCGGGACGGCTCGACTCAGTGACTTCCCGGTACTCAAGGTAGGCGGCAATGCGGTCCGCCTGAAAGTCGCAGGCGGCTTCGTGATCGGCGGCCGCCAGGAGGGCAGCGCCGAGTGCGCCCATGACTTTGTGATGATCGGGAATAATGAGCGCCCTGGGAGGCAGCTCCAAAATTTCGGTGAAGGCCCGGATCATGCCGGGATTGGCGGCTACGCCCCCTTCGAATGCGACCGGCGGGTCGAACCGTTTCCCCCGGGCGATCGAGCTCTTGAAGTTGCGGGCGACAGCGAAGCAGAGTCCGGCCACGATGTCGTAATCGGGTGTCGCCACCTGCTGCAGGTGGATCATGTCGGATTTGGCAAAGACCGAGCACCGCCCGGCAATCCGGGGGGGGCGAACCGATTTCAGGGCGAGTTGTCCGAATTCATCTTCGATGGAAATGCGCAGGCGGGCGGCCTGCTGGTCGAGAAACGACCCGGTCCCGGCGGCGCACTGGGCGTTCATGGCGAAATCGTCGACCGTTCGCCGCACGCCGTCGAGAATGAGTAGCTTGGAATCCTCTCCCCCCATTTCGATCACGGTGCGGACGTGCGGCAGGAGGTGGAAATTGCCGGCGGCGATGGCCGCGATTTCGCCGTAGAATTTGCCGCGCAGGATGGACTGGGCGGTTTTGCCGCCGATGCCCGTCAGACCGAGGGCGATCGGCTGACTGTCAAGACCTTTGTACTCCTCATTCAGGAGCCGCTGCAGCGTCTCAAATGGGCCGCCGCGGAATCGTTCGTACGACGATCGGACTACCGCTCCGTTTTCCACCAGGACAACTTTGACGGAGACTGAACCGATGTCGATGCCGAGAGCTGTGGGTATCCCCATACCATGAAAGAACAGTCATGATCGGTCAGGAGCAAGCAGATTCGCATGCGAGGCAAGGGATTCCGGTTGTCTTTTCGCCCAAGGTGTGTATATTCAGGCGGTTAGATGGAGGAATCGAGGTGAAAGTTGTTTTGCAGCGGACGACCGGGTGCGAGGTTCGGATCGACGGCAAGCAGCATTCGGCGGTTGGCCCCGGCCTGCTCCTGTTGTTCGGCACAGTCGAGGGCGATACCGCGGCTTCCTGCGTCTGGCTGGCCGACAAGATCCTGAACCTGCGCATTTTCGAGGACGAGGGGGGCAAGATGAACCGCTCGGCGCTCGAGATCCGTGCGGAGATCATGATCGTGTCGCAGTTCACGCTCTACGCCGACACCCGCAAGGGGCGGCGGCCGTCATTCAACGGGGCGATGGCGCCCGATCAGGCAGAGAAATTGTACGACACGTTTGTAGAAGAGATACAGCACTCGGGTCTCACCGTTGCAAGCGGGGTATTCGGAGCGCACATGGATGTCGTATTCACCAATCACGGACCGGTCACATTCATTCTTGAACATGGCGTATCCCAACCTTAAGCGGCTGGCCAAACGGCGCCGGGTGGTGCTCGGATCGCGGTCACCGCGGCGGGTCACGCTCCTCGGGGAAACGGGGATCCGTTTCGATCAGATTATTCCGACGGTCGAGGAGTGCCGAGAGCCGGGCGAGCCACCGTTTCACTACGCGTTGCGGTTGGCGGCCGACAAGGCCCGCTGGATCATGTCCCGGCTGGAGCGCGACCAGATCACCCTCACCTGCGATACGATCGTGGTGCTGGGGGACCGGGTTCTGGAAAAGCCGGTGGACGAGGATGATGCCCTGGCGATCCTGACGGCGCTGTCGGGACACCGCCATGTGGTGTGCACGGCCGTAGTATGGGCAACGGAAAAGGAGATATTGGCTTCGGACTACGAGACAACGGACGTCTACTTCAACACGGTGACGGCGTCACAGATCCGTGTGTACATCGCAAGTGGCGAGCCAATGGACAAAGCGGGAGCCTATGGGATCCAGGGAATGGGAGCCTTTTTAGTTGACAGGATCGAGGGTAATCTGGATACTGTCATCGGTCTCCCCCGGACGCTCCTCGAGCGGCTCGCCGGAGAAATCAACGGCAAGCTTGGAAGTCTGTAACATACTGCGCATGGGTGAGTTAGAATCAAAATTCGGAGAATTGCTGAGACTTGAGCGGGAACGCCGCGGCAAACGGCTCGACGAGATCGCCGAAGCCCTGCGGATCCCTGAGTCAAGTCTTCGTGCGATTGAGGCGGGCAATGTGGATGCATTGCCGACGCCGATCTACTTCAATTTGTTCGCTAAAACATATGCCGAATCCGTCGGCATTGATTATACTGCAACGACCGAAGCGATCCGTGAGGAGTTCGGCGAACAACCTCCGGTGGAAGTGAAAAAGCCCCGGAAGGAAACGCC
This sequence comes from Candidatus Zixiibacteriota bacterium, assembly GCA_041742355.1. GTDB lineage: Bacteria > Zixibacteria > MSB-5A5 > GN15 > FEB-12 > JAGNLV01. The sequence goes on along the minus strand of JBGSIV010000150.1, from coordinate 15,121 downwards.
TCAGGAGAAGCCGGCGGCCAAGGTTCCGGCGAAAGGTAAATCGCGCCGACCGGAGCCAGAACCCGAGATCCCGGAAGCCGCGGTTGAAGAGGATGCTGCTCCTCCGGTGAAGAAGCGGTCGCGCGGTGTTATGTTCGGTTCCGCCGCGGCAGCGGTGGTCCTGATGGTCGGCGGGTACTTTGCGATCTCGACGTTCCTGCCGGGGACCAGGCTGGGGCGCACGCTTTCCAGCGGTGAGGCCGTTGCCCAGCAGAACGAGGCGCGTTACGGCGGGTACGATTGGGCGGTCCCGAACTACCGGCCGAGCGATTCGCTTCGCCTGAAGTTGAGTCTGCGCGGCGAGAGCTGGGCGACCATACTGACCGACGGCGACACCGCGTTGTTCCAGAACCTGGTCCCGGGACGGACCTACCAGGTTTCCGCGCAGTATCGCGTACTCATGTCGGTGGCGGTGCCGCGGGTGGTGGATATCGAGCTGAACGGCCGTCTGATTGATGTGGTCTCGCCGGAGACCGGACGGATCTCGAAGGTCGAGATCAACCAGGCCAATATCGACTCCCTCTTTAACCCGGCCCCGCAAACGGAGATGCCGGCGGAGACAACAGGAGATTCGACACAAACGCCATGATGGCCGGATTGAAAAAGTTCGTCGCCCGGACGCAGCTGAACCGCCTGCGCAAGCAGATGCCGTCGCCGACGTTTCAGTATCCCGATGTGTTGTTGAATACCCGGAAGATCCTCATCTGTCTTCCGGGTGAGCTCCGGGAATTGACCACGATCAAGCAGTTCCTGCCCGAGATCCGGGATCTGTTCAAACCGGCGACTGTCACGCTGCTGTCGATGCCGGGGCTGCAGATCGCGGACATTTTCCCGCGCAAGGGGTTTAATATCCTGACGCCCTCGGCCGACCAGCTCACCTGGGCCGGTCTGGCCGGCAAGAGCTACATTCAGTTCCTGCGGGACTACAAGTTCGAGGTCGTCATGGATCTGAATCTCGTCGCATCCGATTTCACATCCAGCATTCTGCTGTCACTTCCTGAGGCGGTGCGGATCGGGCGCGGGAACCATCTTGGACGGCCGTATTATAATCTTGAGATCAAGACGAAGTATCTGCGGGATGAGCGCAACATCTATCGCTCGCTGATTGAGACCTTGAGGCACCTCAGAGACGGCCAGATGCAGGAGGAGCAGGAATCGCCGGAGTCTCCGGAGGGTCACGGGGAACAGGCGGTCGCGCTTGACGACGCCTTTGCGGATCGGAGGAACGGTGTATCTGAAGAAACTTGATATTCTCGGTTTTAAGTCCTTTGCCAATAAGACCACTGTTCACTTTTCCCACGGAATAACGGCCGTCGTCGGACCCAACGGGTGCGGGAAGACGAATATTCTCGACGCTCTGCGCTGGGTGCTCGGGGAGCAGAAGACATCGCTCCTGCGCGGCAGCAAGATGGAGGAAGTCATCTTCAACGGCACGGCCGAGGCCAAGCCGATGGGGATGGCCGAGGTCTCCCTCACGCTCATCAACGATCGCGGCGTGCTCCCGGTCGAGTACCATGAGGTCCAGGTCACCCGACGGCTGTTCCGGAGCGGCGAGTCCGAGTACCTGCTCAACAGAGTTCCGTGCCGCCTGAAGGATATCCAGGAGCTGTTCTACGGCACCGGTGTCGGGGCTCACTCCTACTCGGTTATCCAGCAGGATATGATCGATGCCGTCATTTCGGACAAGGCCGAGGAGCGGCGGTTCCTCTTCGAGGAAGCGGCGGGGATCACCAAGTATAAACAGCGCAAGCGGATCGCCTTGAGGAAGCTCGAAGCGACGGAACACGACCTGCTGCGTCTGAAAGATATTTTCGCCGAAGTGCAGACCCAGGTCCGATCGCTCAAGCGCCAGTACAAAAAGGCGGAGCGGTACCAGGAGATTCTCGACGAGATCAAGGCCTGGGAGCTGTACCTCAATTCACGGCGCGTACGCACGGTCGACACCGAGAAGCGCGAGTTGCTGGCGAGCCTGGCAACGCTGGCCGATGAGATGACCGAGAAGGAAACCGCGGTGGATCGTTTCTCGGCGACTCTCGAAGAAGAGCGCAGCGGCCAGATCTCGGTTGAGCGGCGCCTTACGGAGATCGGCAACGCCGTGTATGAGGTCACCGAGCGCGCCCACTCGCTGGAGAAGGAGATATCGGTCCTCACCGAGAAGCGGTCCGGCGCCCGGCTGACGGTGGAGCGCAACGAGCAGGACATGTTCGCGCTGCGCGAACGAGCCCGCACGCTCACGGAGCAGCAAACCGAAGCAGCCACGCTGATCGAGAAGCAGCGGCTCGAACTTGACACGGTAACCGGGCAGCTGGCCCAGGCGGAGACAGAACAGGCCGAAGCGGATCGTCGTCTCATAGCGGCCCGCTCCGCGCGCGAGAACGAAAACCGCAGCCTGATCGAGCTGGAGGGGCGGCTCTCCTCCGGCAAAGCCGAAGAGGACAGCCTGCGCGAACAGGAGCGGGATCTGGCGGCGCAGGCCGAGCACTTCCAGAAGCAGATCGACGAACACCGCTTTCGCCAGCAGACTGTGGAACGCGAACTGCTGGACCACAATCAGAAGCTTACCGATGCCACGGCGGCGAAGAGTCAGGCCGAGCAGACGCTGGTCGATCTCACCGCCCGTCTCGAGACTCTCATTGACTCCAACGGCGAACTGGCGGAGGAGATGGCCGGCCTGACGGCGTCAATCGAGGCCTGCCAGGCCCGCAAGCACCTCCTCGAGGACATGATCCTGCAGTTCGAGGGCTACGAGTCGGGTGTTGTTGCGGTTCTGGAGGATCCGGGCCGCTGGCCGGGCGTGATGGGTACGGTGGCCGACACTTTTGTTCCGAGCGAGGGTCTCGAAATCGCCACCGAGGCGGCCCTCGGAGACTGGTCGGGCTTCCTCATCTGCGACCACCGCCGTACGGCCGAAGAGATTATCGAATACCTGCGGGCCGAGAGTCGCGGACGCATCGGGATTCTGGTTCCCGAGACGGGTATGATCAATCCGGTGACCAAGCGTCCGGACTTCTCCCACGTTCCGCATTTTGTCGGTTGGCTTGACAATTTCGTTTCGACGGACGACAACTTACGGCCGCTCATGGAAGCGGTGTTGTCGCGCACGGCGATATTCAAGGCGGGCGGCAACCCCGACCCGATTCTCGAACGTCTCCCCTACGGTTTTCAGGCAGTCTCGACGGACGGCCGCGTGTACGGAAAGAACGTGATCGCGGGCGGCTCGGACGACAAGTTTCCGCTCTTCCGCCGCAAGGAGAAGGTGGCCGAGCAGCAGGCTGAGATCGACAATTTGCAGGCGAAGTACGCCGATGCGCAGCGACACAAGAACGAAGTGACGGCGCAGATTGCCGCCGCGCGCGCCGAATCGGGCGCCCTTTCCAACCGGATCGAGGATCTCGGCGAAGCGGTCGCCGCCTGTCGGGCCGAAATTGCCGAGCGGGAGTTCCAGCAGCGGACGGTGACGAATGAACTCGCCCGGCTCGATCGTGAGCGACGGCAGACGATCGACAAGCTCGAGCGTATTCGCCACCGCCAGTACGGCCTCGGCCTGGACTACAGCAAGCTCGCCGGGCAGAAGGAGAGTCTCGTCAGCGAGATGTCGGCCGCGAGCGAGCGCCTGGCAGACCTTGAGCGGGCGTCGTCAGCCGCCGCGGAGCGGGTCTCCCGCTTGCAGGTGGCGCTGGTCGAGGCGCGCAGCCGTATTGAGCAGACAGAGAGCCGGCTGACCCATGTCGGCGAGTTGCAGCATGAGATTGCGCGGACGATTGAAGACAAGACTCGCGAGAATGAACAGGCCCGCCAGGATATCGAAACCGGCGGCCAGCGTATCGCCGACCTCGAGGAGCGCCTGCGCCAGACGTTCGAGGAGCGGGCGCAGGTGGCGCAGCAGCAGACCGAGTTGCGGTCGTCGCAGGCCGAGTTGATGGAGCAGCTGTCGGGCCGGGAAAAGCAGCTCAAGGAGATTCGCGCCGCGCGCGAGGCGCTTTCGAACCGCCGGCATGACACCGAGATGCGGCTCAATACCCTCGAGTCCGAGATCCGCGCGATCAGCGAACGCGCCCGCGAGGAGTACAGTGTCGACATCGGCGAAATCGAAGCGCCCAAACCTGACGAGTCGGTCGAGGACCAGGCGGCGGTGAAGCTCCTTGCGGACCGTAAAGAGCAGATCAAGACGTTCGGCGCGGTCAACCTCCTCGCGCTTGAGGAGTATAAGACTGCCGAGGAGCGCGAGAAATTCCTCGGCGACCAGCTTAACGACCTGACCGGAGCGCGCAATGATCTGCAGTCGACCCTGAACAAGATCAATCAGACGGCCAAGCAGCTCTTCTGCGACACCTTTGCCCAGGTCCAGCAGAATTTCCGCAAGCTCTTTGTCGAGCTGTTCTCCGGCGGCGAAGCCGATATCCGCATGGTCGATCCCGACGATCCGCTCGAGACTGATATCGACATTATCGCCCGCCCGCGAGGCAAGAAGCTCCTGTCGATCACCATGATGTCCGGCGGCGAGCGCGCCCTGACGGCGATCTCGCTGCTCTTCTCTCTCTACATGGTGAAGCCGTCGCCGTTCTGCATCCTCGATGAAATCGACGCTCCGCTCGACGACGCCAATTGCCGTCGATTCCTGCGCATTATCGATACCTTCTCGAACCAGACGCAGTTCATCAACATCACGCACAACAAGATCACCATGGAGGCGGCCAACAACCTCTACGGCGTAACGATGGGCCAGCCGGGCATCTCGCAGCTGGTCGCGGTGCGCTTCACCGAGGACGATCAGGGGCGTGTGACGACCGACACGACGCAGCCGATCGAGACCGGCGAGCGGACCGAGGCGGCCCCGATCGTTATCGCCAGGGATCCCGCACCGGTGGGAATCGAGGCGGCTCCGGACGAACCCGAATCCGAAGAGGCGAAAGATTACAACTTGCCGTCGGCCATCCAGGAGCGTCTGCAGTCACCGGTTGTTTCCAAGCCTGAATCTGAAATCGAAAGCTAAGGGAACATGGGATTTTTCGGATCGTTCGAGAAGCTCAAGAATTCGCTCACCAAAACTAAGGACCGGATCATCGGGCAAATCACCCAGGTGGTGATGCGCCGCAAGCTTGACGACGAGCTGCTGGAGGAAATCGAGCAGATTCTCATCGAAGCCGATGTTGGCGTCCAGGCCACAACCCACCTCATCGAGAGCATCAAAGAGAAAGCCCGGCAGCGCGGTCTGACCGAAGGCGAGGCTGTGATCGCCCTGCTCAAAGAGGAGATTGCCGCAATCCTCGCCCGCAACGACCGCCCGCTGCTCCACCCCGATGACCCCCGGCCGGTCGTCTGGCTGATTGTGGGGGTCAATGGCGTCGGCAAGACCACGACGATCGGCAAACTGGCCACGTGGTTTTCGAAAGAGGGGCTCAAGGTCAGCATTGCCGCCTGTGACACGTTTCGGGCGGCGGCGATCGACCAGATCGCCATCTGGGCGCAACGCAGCAATGTCAGCATCGTTCGCCCGCAGGAGCATTCGGATCCGGCGTCGGTGGCCTTTGATGCCGCCAAAGCGGCGCATGCCCGCGGGATGGACCTGCTCCTGGTGGACACAGCCGGGCGCCTGCACACCAAGTCCAACCTGATGGAAGAGCTGAAGAAAATCCACCGGGTGATCGCCAAGGCGGTGCCGGAGGCAAAGATCTACACCCGGCTCATTCTCGACGGATCCACCGGTCAGAACGCCATCTCGCAGGTGAAGATCTTCACCGAAGCGGTCGGCTGCGACGGTCTCATTATCACCAAGCTCGACGGCACAGCCAAGGGGGGCGTGATGATCGCGGTCGCCGAAGAACTCAATGTGCCAGTCGATTTCATCGGGCTGGGCGAGGGGATCGACGATATCCAGCGCTTCGATCCGAAGCAGTACGCGGAGGCGCTGTTCTCCAATGAGTGAACTGACGGTCAGGACCACTGCCCGCGAACAGATGATCGACGTCACCGACGCAGTGCGGCGCGTTGTCCGGGAGAGCGGCGTGCAATCTGGTGCGGTGGTATGTTTCGTCCCCCACACGAGCGCGGCTGTCACTATTAATGAGAACACGGATCCGAATGTCCCCCGCGACATTCTCTATAAACTGAACAAGGATATTCCCCAGTCCGACGACTACCGCCATGCCGAAGGGAATTCCGATGCCCATGTGAAGAGCTCACTGGTCGGGGCGTCGGAGTTCATTCCGATTGCGGACGGCGATCTCGTCCTTGGCGTCTGGCAGGGGATCTACTTCTGCGAGTTCGACGGCCCCCGTCAGCGGCGGCTGGTCGTGACTATTTTACCCGGTGCTTAGAGTAACGATTCTTGCCATCGGCAAGGACAAGGACCGCTGGGTCACCGACGGGGCGGCTCACTACGAGAAGCTCCTGGGCCGGTGGTGTCGCATCGGTTGGGAGGTAGTCGCTTCCCCGCGCGACAGCGCCGGCAAATCCCCCGACGAGATCAAACGTGACGAAGCGGTGCGGCTGCTGGCGAAAGCTGGTAACGGGTTCATCGTGGCCTTGGCCGACTCCGGCAAACAAACCGACAGCGGGCAGTTTGCCCGGCTGCTCGAGCAGTGGCAGATTAGCTCCGGCGGCGCGGTGACGTTTGTGATCGGCGGCCCGTACGGCCTTGACGAATCGGTCCTGCGCCGCGCCGGCCTTGTCCTCTCCCTCTCCCCTCTGACATTTTCGCACCAACTCGTCCGCCTCGTCCTGCTGGAACAGCTCTATCGCGGATTTTCAATCCTCCACGGCACCGACTACCACAAGTAGCGCCTCTCTCAGCTCCCGGCGTAACAGTAAAGCGCCCGCCGAGGGCACTACTCGGCGGGCGCATCAGAGGAAAGATAAGAGAGGGGTTCGTCTCTTACTTGAGCAGAATCATCTTCTTCGTATCGGTGAACTCGCCGGCTTCAAGGCGGTACAGGTACACACCCGAGGCCACCCGGCTGCCGTCGGTCGCCGTACCATCCCACGTGACCGACACGCTGCCCGCGTCGGCCGCACCGGTGAAGCTGCAGACCAGGTTGCCGTTGACGTTGTAGATCTCCAGCATCCAGTCGGCCGCCTGCGGCAAAGAGAACCCGATCGTCGTAGTCGGATTGAACGGGTTGGGATAGTTCTGGTCCAGGGTGCACGTGGTCGGTAAGGTCCCCTTGCCGGCCGCGATGCGGTACGGAGCGCCCTGGTAGTCGACCACCTCGGATTTCACCCGGAGCAATTCACCGGAGCCGGAGAGATCGATCTTCAGCAGTTCCTGTTCGCCCGGGGCAACCGCGTTCTGGCCAATGTCGAAGATCAGGACGCGCAGCTGGTTGTCTACCACCCGCCACATCAGGTCCATGCCCTCGGCACCGACGCCTGGGGCTACGTTATGCACGGTCATGCCCTCATCGAGCCGGTAGACGAGGTAGGCGCCGCCAATTTCACCGGGGGCGTTCGAAACGATCGCCACCGACCCGTCCTCGCGAATCGCATCGACGGCGATCTCGCCCTGGTACGGGTTCAGGCGCGGCAGAGCGACGGCATCGCCGATAATGACCCGGATCAGGTAGACCAAGTCGGCCACTGTCAGCGTTAAGCCATCCGCATTCACGTCGGTGGCCGCGGTCTGGCCGGGGATGCTGACGGTGAAGGCCGAGAAGCCGTAGATGAAGTAGTTCGAGAAGACGACCGCATCGCCGATTTCGTAGGCTACGCCGTTGAGATTGACGTCGCCGCGATCATCGAGAGAATCGGGGTGGCAGACCCAGATGCCGCCGTTGTAGAACTCGATGCAGCGCTGGGCGGCCGGCTTGCCGGGCACTTCCTGGATGCATTGATCCTTCGCGCCGAGGCCGGCGGGGCGATTGGCTTCCCGGAAGTTGATCTCGTCGTACTCATCCCACAGGTAGAGACCCTCGTGGTTGAAGATCCGGATATCGATGTACTGGTTGACCCCGGTCGGGTCGGAGAAGCTGTTGTCACCACAATCGAACCAGTAGAATTTGATCGGGAGGAACTGGTCACCGAGGTTCTGGTCGTTGGCGACGTAGAACTCGATCGTGGCGAACACACCGTTCGGCGACAGGGCCGACTGGGGCGGGTGCGCGGCGCCGTTGTTCATGTCGGCAATACCGACCATGCGCAGGTAGCGCGACGGGCACGAGGTACCGCAGGTCACGTCATCGAGCCGGTAGGTGAAGTATTCCCAGCCGTCGATCGCGGCTCCGGGTGTTACCCAGTTGAACGTCAGCACCGATTTGTCGAACGAAAGCAGGACGTCGAAGCCGCCGACCGGAGTGTTGGTCTCGATCATGAGCTCGACCTGCTTGTTCACGCCGACGGGAGTACACCCGCCGCTCTCGATGCTGAGCCGCACGCACACGTCGCAGTCTTCCTTTTCGATAATCTCGACATACATCGTGTCGAGGGCCATGTTGCAGCCATCCGAGGCTTCGAAGCAGAAGGCGTACAGGCCCATGGTATCCGGCACGAAGCAGATGCCGCCGCTGGCCGAGCCGAGATGGGTGAATTCGCCCACGCCGCAGACCATGGAAAGAGCCGGGGTCGATTCAGCGTCGGTCGCGGAAATCCCGTCGATACAAATCACTTCGGTGTCACCGGGGCACCGCTCGAAGGTCTGGGTAGCCGGAACCGTCACAACCGGGGCCTGGTCCTTGCGGACCGTTATCGTCGTGGTCTTGCTGGCTGTCCCGCAGAAACCGGTTGCGGTCACGGTAATCGGGTAGGTTCCCGGCTGGCTGACCGTGAGCGAGACCTCGCCGTTGCTGTACGTCGCCGGGCTGCTCACCGTCACGTTGACCCGGGTGCCGGTGATAGTCACCGGGTACTTGATCGTCTTCGGACCGGTCAGGCAGAGCAGCGTATCCATGGTGGCACGGACAGTGACTGTCGGAGCTTCCGCCCGAACCACGTTGATATCGAAATCACAGGTGTCGTTGCCGCAGGGCGCGGTCGCTATCACCTTGACCTTGATCGTGCCGGTCGCGCTCACCGGGATACAGGCCTGCCCGGTCGCGGTATTGTAGTATCCCACGGGCGAGATCGTCACTATCGCGTTGGCCGGGCTCACCGGCGCCGTCACGCAGATAGTATCCGGCGCACAGATGGTGTCGACCGGAAGGACCGTCGGGCAGATGATGGTCGCGCTTACGCCAGGCAGGACGCGGATGAGGACCGTGTCTTTGGCCGTGGCACCGCAGGCATCGGTCACGGTCGCAATGATCTCGTGCGTACCGATAGCCAAGCCGGAGAAGCAGATCGAGTCGGCTCCGACCACTCCGGCGCCCGCAACAATCGAGACAATGTTGTTGTCCGGGTCGGTTGCCGTGTACTTGACGCACACGTCGGCCGTGGTGCAGGTCGTGACCGCGTTCGGTGTGGTCAGCACGATTGATGGCGGGCGATTGGTGGCGTAGGTGACCGTGAAGCTGCACGTGTCGGCGCCGCACTCGCCCGTGCCGATCAGGGTGATGGTTTTGGAGCCGCTGCCGGATGGCATCGGGACGCAAACCGTTCCTTCACCCAGGTACGCGTCGCCGATCACGGCCATATTGCTAACCGAAGCGGAGGCGCTGTACGGCAGGCAGAGGGTATCCGGAGCGCAGTTGAAGAGAGTCGTATCGCCGGGGCAGGTAATCGAAACCGGCGGAGCAATCCGCACGTTGACCGTGACGAAGCAGGTGTCTGCATTGCATTCGGAAGCTCCGATCACCTGGATATTGTAGGTGCCGGCTGAATCTGCGTTGAAGCAGAGCTGGTTGTTGGTCCACTGGCCGTAGGTGGTCGTGACCTGGAAGTCAGGGCCGGTGACGACCATTGGGATACAGATGCTGGCCGGCGCACAGAGATCGTATTCGAACGCACCCTCGGTCGGGCACTGGATGCTGACGTAGCTGCCGGTTTCAACGTTCACGCAGAACCCGGCCGTGTCGGGCACGCCGCATTCATCGGTAACGACGATCTTCCCGCAGTAGCGACCGGTCGTATCCGGCGTGAAGCAGATCAACGACCCCTGGCTGCTGTACGTGAAGCCGGGCGTGACGTACGTGACTGTCACCTGCTGTCCGTCGATATCGGATATCGTGACCGGCAGGCAGATCTGGGTCGGCATGCACTGGGTGTACGTCGAATCAGGAGCGTCAACGGTCACATCGGGCGGCGTATTCGGCCTGATCATGATGTTCATGCGGTCGGTGGCCGAGAGGCCGCAGGAGTCGATCGCGGTCACGATGACTTCCTGCGTCCCGGAGTAACCCAGATCGACACAGACGCGGCCGGTGCGCGGGTTGTACACGCCGCCGGTCACGTTCACCGTCATGAGGTTTCGGTTGGCATCACTGATACCGACCGGGAAACACATGCTGGTCGGACCACAGGTGCCCACCGTGGTGTCCTTCGGCAGGAAGACCACCGGCGCGGCGTTGCACAACACCGTCACCGTGAAATCGCAGTCGTAAACGGAGCAGGCCGTGGTGATAGTCATGCGGATCCGGTTCTGGTTCGAGCACTGTGACCAGAAGCAGACCGACTGCGTCTCCGGGTTCCACGTCGTATTGATGCCGCTGACCGTCACCGTCGCCCCTTCCGGAATCCCCGGCACGGCGAAGCAGAACGTGTCGACGAGATTGCAGGTGAAGACGGTCGTATCGGTCGGGCACTCGATCTGGACGTCTTCATCGGTCTTGACCGTCACCTCGCAGGTGTCCACATCCTGGTTGCCGCAGCTGTCGGTCGCGGTGACGATGATACTAAAGACGCCGCCGGTATAAGGCACGAAGCACACCCGGCCGTCGTCGGTCACCATACCGCGGTTCACGGTAACGGTGGCGATGTCGTTGTCGCTGTCGGTGACGGAGAGCGGCAGGCAGACCCACTGCGCATAACACAGGTACATGGTCGTATCCGGCAGGGAAGCAATGACCGGGGCGTTTCCGAAGTCGACGGTGATACTGCAGGTGTCGGCCACCGAGGCCCCGCAGGAATCGACCACCGACACGATCAGGAGGTACGAGCCGGCCTCACTGGGCGTGAAGCAAACCTGACCGGTTGATGGGTCATAGGTCCCAAGCGACGGCGTCAGCGAGACGTAGTTGGCGATGGTCGAGACATCGACACAGATTGGCTCGGGTACGCACTGCTTAATATTCATGTCGTCGTCGAGCGTGACAAACGGCACGGATGCCAGGGTAACGGTTACTTCGACCGTATCGGCAAGGAACCGCTGGCAGATATCGGTCATGCCGAAAATGACCGTGTAGGTGCCGGCTTCGGCGGGCGTGAAGCAGAACTTGCCGGTACGCGAGTCGAAGTACCCGAATTCGGGAAGCTGGAACACCGGCTCATCGGCCATCCAGGCGACATCAATGCAAATCTCTTCGGGAGCGCAGAGGTTGGCGGTGAAATCGTCGCCGAGGTCAAGGCTGCTCGGGCCGGCCAGTTCGACCGTCACCATTATAGTATCTGAATCGGCCGCGCCGCAATCGTCGGTCGCGGTTACGATGATCTCGTAGGTGCCGGCGGTATCGGCCAGGAAACACACTGCGCCGGTCGGATCGATGCTGCCGAAATTGGAGACGAGCTGGAGGGCTTCGGACTCCTGGTCGATCAGCGTTTCAAACGGAATACAGATCGAGTCCGGTTCGCAGAGCGGGATATGCTGATCATACCCCAGGGCGATCACCGGAAGCGTGTTCATTTCGATTGTCACCAGAATGGTGTCCGAAGCAGTGAGGTCGCACGAATCGACCACGGTCGCGATCAAGCGGTACGTTCCGGCCGTATCGGCCCAGAAGCAGAACTGGCCGGTTTCGCTGTTGTAGTTGCCGAAGTTGCTCGTGAGTGACTTCCAGGCGGCGACTGTCTGGACGTCGACGCAAATCTCCTCCGGCTCACAAAGCGCCTGATTCTGATCGACACCGAGGTTGACAAACGGCGACGGCGGGAAGCTGACGGTCACGTTGACCGTGTCTCTATCCTCGAAGCCGCATTCCCCGAGCACCCCGAAGATCACCGTGTAGACGCCAGCGGTGTCGGGCGTGAAGCAGATCTTCCCGGTCTGGGGATCAAAGCTGTAGATATTCTCCTGTGGCAGAATGTACGAGATGATGGTGTCGGCCACGATGTCAGCGTTGACGCAGACTTCGAACGCGCCGCACAGCGGGGCGTCGAAATCGGCGCCGAGATCGACCATCGGTTTGTCGGGCATGCTGACCGTGACAACCGTCGTGTCGGCATCGGAGATCCCGCACGAGTCGGTCGCGGTTACGATTATTTCATAGACGCCCGGACCTTCGGGCACGAAACAGACCCGGTCGGTCGCGTCGTCCCAAGTACCCAGATTGACGGTGACGCTGGCCAGATCGAAGTCAGGATCATCGGCGGTCGCCGAGAAGCAGATGGTCTCAGGTACGCAGAGGGTCAGGGCGAAGTCGGCCGCCGTCTGGACATACGGAGGGCGGTTGCCGTTCACCGTCACCGGCACGCTGCATGTATCGGTTGCGCCGCACTCGTCCACCGCCTCGATTACGACGGTGAACTGCGACGACTGGCTGCCTTCGAAGCAGACCTTCCCGGCCTGATCCATCCAGGCATTGCCGGAAAGGACGTTAAACTGGACCGGCCCCATCTCGGGGTCGACGGCTTCGACATTGAAGCAGAAGGTGTCGGTCACGCAGGAGAAGAACTCCTGTGCTTCGGGACAGCTGATGACCGGCGGCTCGTTGACGATCACGAGGACGCGGAGGCTGTCGTACATCCAGTCCGGGTTGGCCAGGGCTTTGTCGACGCCTTCGCAGTTGTCGAGATAGCTATAGTAGAATGTGTACCAGGCACTGTCGAGGTTGGCCGGCGTGAAACAGGTCCGGCCGGTAGAATCATTGATTACGGATGTCGAGCCCGGCCCGCCGACCTGCTCGAACCACACCTGATCCCCGTCGCGATCGGAAAAGAAGAAGTCAAAACAGATTTCGCTTGGTGCACACAGGGAGAAGACGCTATCGGGGAGGACGATCACCGGCGAGCTGTTGAACACGACGGTATCATAGATCATCGCCGTGTCGCTGCTGCACAGGTCGGATACTTCGACCGAAAATGTGTACACGCCGGCCGTGTCGGGCGTGTAGGTGATCACGCCGTCGGAGGCAATCGACCCCGGGCCCGAAAGAATGGCGAAACTCAAAGGCCTGCTCTCCGGATCGGAGGCGTAGACTTTCAGGTAATGCGGTCCCGGCCAGCAGACCTTGAACGACCGGAACTGGTCTTCGATGGTCGGGGCCTCGTCGTAACGGACCACATACTTCCGGAAGTAGTTGGCTGACTCGGTCTCCGAGAACTGCACCCGGTATTCGATCTGGAAGATCGTGTCCTGAGCGGGCGTGTACTCGTAGTAGCCGTTAATCTTGTCGCCCACCACAGCCCATGTGAGTGTGCCCGGGCTGTTGACCAGCGCCATCGCCACGTTGGTGTCGGCCGGATCAGTCAAGCTCACTACCAGTGTGTCATAGAGCTTGTCACCGGCGCACACGTCCACCGTGTCGATCGGCACAGGGGGCGTCTCGGCGGCCACGGCGCTAAAGGTGAGAGAGAGAATCAGCGTAAGAAGAAGCTGAGCGAACCCTGAGTGTTTCATCTTTCCTCCCGGTAAGGCTGGCGGTACTTCGGCGGAATCCGCCAGCGACCTACAGGATTGGTTGAGAACCCGATGCAGTGCCGTATTTCACACGAAAACAGGGACAGACCATCCCTGTTGACGCAGTCTTTAGCGCCTCTTTGTCCACCAAGAACTGTGGATGTGTTAAACCGTTGCGCTGTAGTAGTAAATGCGCGACTTGCGTTAACCATTCCAATATACTTTCCGACCTGCGATTGTCAAGGCGATTTCTATCCGGAGAACTGCAGTCGCAAGAATCGGGCCGAGTTCATAATGCTGTCTGCGCATTGGCCTTACGGGAGTTATCGAACCATGGCCCAGTTCTTCGGCCCACAAGTATGAACCGGCGGTGTTACATTGTGCGCAACTTTGCCTACTGGGGCGAAAAAGTGTGAAACGGGACAGTCCTACTCCCATTAGGCTCTTACTATTCACGCTGGTCCTGCCAGCCCTTGGCAAAAGCATCCTTCAGAGGTATATTGCCAGCAGAGCAACCGACCATTCAGGGGAGCGAATGAAGCGTATTCTGGCTGTTGTAGCGGCTTGTGTGGTGGCCGGGTCGGCCCCGGCCGAGGCGCCGGAAGTCGGCCAAAGCCCAGAGCGGGGTGGGGTTCACCTAGGGTTCTTCGGGCACTCTCCTTACACAGCCCGGTGGGTGAGCAACTGGCCGACCAGTCAGATGCCGCTGAAGACGGCGAAGATTGAGGCAGGCGTCCGGGCTCCCTACCTTTCTTATTCCGGCACGCCCTCGAACATTTTCGGCAGCGTGCCAGTATTCAACTTCGAACCGCACAATCCGCTTCGCCTCCTGGGCGCAGAAGCGATGTGGGTTGGCGGCATACGGGCAGGCGACACGCTCGTCTCCACTGGCCGAAGCGGGTATTACGAAGCGAATGAGTTTTTCAGCACCGAGGCACCATACACAGGCGTTGTACTATTGCCCGAAGTTCTAGGTCCGGGCACCGGCTGCCGAGTCGAGGTTGCCGACACATTTACGCGCGAAGACTTCCCCCGATACTGGCCATGGGACACCGATCCATTCCACGGAGATCACGTTCCGCTCGGCATCTCGATTCTCAAACGGGAATACACCTGGGATCATAACGTCTTTGGGAATATCCTGCTGTTGGACTATACCGTGACTAATGTCGCCGGCGAGCCGATCGAAGACGTGTTCTTGTCAGTCGTGCTCGATCCGGAAATCAGCCCGTATCCGTTCGGCTCAGGGGCCAGCCCGGATTGGCGGGACGATCAGATCGGGGCGTTCCGCGATCAGAGTCTCGTTGTGGCCTGGGATGGAGACGGTGACGCATTTAACAGACACTTTGCTCCGGACACCAGTTCTATTCACGGCTTCGGATTTCGCCCGGTACTGAGCTATCCGGTTCCGGCCGAGACCACGTTCAACTGGCACAATATTTA
>JBGSIV010000149.1:0-6228 GCA_041742355.1 Candidatus Zixiibacteriota bacterium | reverse complement strand
AGCCGGGGTTTTCAACACGCCCGAATGCGGGAATCCATGCCATTTCTTCTTCCTCCGTCAAACACGCAAAGCCGTGTTTGACCTACCATGGATTTCGGCGGTAGGTCAAGCACCGGTTTCGGTGCTTGACACATTCAGTCGTCCGTCGTTTCCGTCGAACACCCAAAGCGGTGTTTGACCTACCGATCCCACAGCAAGCTGTGGGCTACTCTCTATCTTGTCGTACACTCTGTCTTATACTTACTGTGGACCATGGGGCAATCCCCATCGGTTTGCTGTCGATTTTGCAGGAAGGATTCGCGGCCGATGTGGACATCGGCCGCGCACGGTTCCGCAGGGTCACACGCTCGCTACGCGAGCTCAAGACCCTGCGGAACGCAGAATGCGGTCGCTGTCTTCGCGGCCGCGCAGTTCGAAACCGGCGCGGTTGGTTTCGCGAATGCAACCGTTGCGGTCGAGAGCGTAATAAGCGACGGGCGCGAAATCGAAGAGCTCGGCGTAATGGTCACGCGCGGCCTTTCGGTGAATTGGTGTCAACACGGGTTCTAAATGACGCTTATTTCAACACACTTTCACGACGGTGCGGTCACAGTCATTGAATTGCGCGATACAATCGGGACGTTGTGTGAAATATCGCGCAGGAGTCGGGATAAGGAGTACGTGTGAGGGTGAAATCGAAGGGGATATGACACAAAGCGAGGTAAGTACGCCGTGTACCTATCGACAGCCCACTCCGTTGGCGGCAGGTATACCGCAGGCAGGTGGGCGAGATAGGGGTTGCGAAGGCAGGTGGGGCGCAGTAGTTTCTGGTGTTGCACGATCGGTAGTTGCGAATGGAATGCGGATGCAATCGGAGGTCTACAGCGATGGCAAGTCGATATGGTGTGGCAAGAGGGGTAATCGGGCTGGTGTTGGTCCTCGGTGGTGCGGTGTGGGCGCAGGCGGGCGACGCGGTTTCGGGCGGTGAGGCCGAAGAGGCCAAGTGGGATGTGAGTGTCCCGTTTGCGCCGAGTGACACGGTGTCGTTTGAGGCGACGGAGGGGACCTGGATGACGGTCGACGTGTCGCCGGATGGGCGGCAGATTGCGTTCGATTTGCTCGGTGACATCTACACCATGCCGATCGAGGGGGGCGAGGCGGCGCTGATCTCGGGCGGGTTGCCGTATGAGGTACAGCCTCGGTTCAGCCCGGATGGGAAGAAGATCCTGTTCACGAGCGATCGGGGGGGCGGGGACAATGTCTGGATGATGAATGTCGACGGGAGCGAGCGGGTGCAGATCACGAAGGAGGATTTCCGCCTGCTGCACAATCCGTGCTGGCATCCGAGCGGCGAGTACTTTGCAGCGCGGAAGCACTTCACGAGCGAGCGGAGTATGGGGGCGGGGGAAATGTGGCTGTACCGTGTGCCGGAGGGAGGCGCGGGGGTGCAGCTGACGAGCCGGAAGAACGATCAGCAGGACGCCAACGAGCCGGTGTTTTCGCCGGACGGGCGGTACCTGTACTGGTGCGAGGATATGTCGCCGGGGGGGTATTTCGAGTACAACAAGGATCCGAACGGGACGATCTACGTGATCCGGCGGCTCGATTTGCAGACGCGGGAGATCAGGGATGTGATCGAGGTCAACGGCGGGGCGTGCCGTCCGCAGATCAGCCCCGACGGCAAGACGATGGCGTTCGTGCGGCGGGTGAAAGGGCAGTCGGTGCTGGCGCTGTATTCGCTCGGCGACGGGCATATCCGTCACCTGTGGGACGGGCTCGATGAGGACCAGCAGGAGACGTGGGCGCTCTTCGGAGTGTATCCGGGGTTTGACTGGATGCCGGACGGAAGAGCGATTGTGATCTGGGCGCAGGGAAAGATCTGGCGGGTCGGCGTGGCGGATGGGAAGGCAGTCGAGATTCCGTTCCGGGCGCAGGTGACGCAGACGGTGGCGAAAGCGGTGCGGTTTGCGCAGGATATCGGGGCGGAGAAGTTTCCGGTTAAGGTGATCCGATGGCCGCAGGTGACGGCGGACGGGCGGGAGATAGTGTTCCAGGCGCTGGGGTATTTGTACCACCGGCCGGTAGGAGCGCCGGAGGCGGCCCGGGTGACGGCGCAGGCGGAGCACTACGAATTTGCGCCGGGCCTCTCCCCCACCGGGAAAGAGATTGTGTATGTCACGTGGAACGATACGCTGGGCGGGACGATTCGCATTGTCGGAGTAAACGGTCGGAACGGCCGGGTGCTGGTGGATCGTCCGGGGCACTATGTCACGGCGCAGTTCTCGCCCGACGGCCAGTGGGTGGTGTACGAACGCGGGACCGGAGATGGTTACCGCGGGCGGTTGTGGGAAGAGGATCCGGGGATCTACGTGGTGGATGCCGCGGGAAGAACGCAGCCGCGCTTCCTGACGCGGGAGGGGCGCAGCCCACGGTTTTCGAAGGACGGACAGCGCCTCTACCTCATCTCGCGCGAGGGGGATCAGGCGGCGCTGGTGAGTGTCGATCTGCTCGGATCGGATCGCAGGGTGCATGTGACGTCCGAGCGGGCGGTGGATTTCGTGCTGTCGCCGGACGAGAAGTGGCTGGCATTCGAGGAGTTGTGGCAGACGTACGTGACGCCGTTCCCGCAGACGGCGCAGGCGCTCTTCGTGTGTCCGGAGATGACGGCGCTGCCGGTGCGGCGGTTGTCGGATGACGGGGGGACGTATCTGAGCTGGGCCGCCGACAGTCGAAGGGTGGCGTGGGGCCTCGGGCCTGAGTTCTTCACGGCGGAGTTGGATTCGCTGTATGTCCCCAAAGACACCACTGACCAAAAGAGCGAAGACGCGTACAAACCAGCGATGGTGAAGCTGGGCTGGGAGGAGCGGGCCGACGTGCCGACGACCGATCTCTACCTGGTCGGGGCGACGGTTGTGCCGATGCACAACGAGGCTGTGATTCAGGACGGCGTGGTGCATGTGAAGGGGAACCGGATTAAAGCGGTGGGGACGCGCGATGAGGTCGCAGTGCCATCGGGCGCGAACGTGATCGACGTAACGGGGAAGACGCTGATGCCGGGGTTGATCGATGTCCACGCTCATACCTGGTCGTGCAACCAGTCGGTTTACTCGCAGCAGAACTGGGCGTTCCTGACCAATCTCGCGTTCGGGGTGACGACGACGTTTGATCCGAGCAACAACTCGGAGATGATTTTCGCGTCGGGCGAGTTGCAGCGGCAGGGGAAGCTGCTGGCGCCGCGGGTGTTCAGCACGGGCACGATTATCTACGGGGCCGAGGGGGATTTCAAGACGGTGATCAACACGTACGAGGATGCGGTGAAAGCCCTGAGGCGGACGGCGGCGTGGGGGGCGTTCGCGATCAAGAGTTACAATCAGCCGCGCCGCGAGCAGCGTCAGATGGTGATCAAGGCCGGTGAGGAGCTCGGGATCATGATCATTCCCGAGGGGGGGTCGACCTTGAATTACATGATGACGATGCTTCTGGACGGCCATACGACGCTGGAGCATCCGATGCCGGTGGCGAGGTTGTACGATCCGGAGCTGCGTTTGATGAGCCGGTTCGGCACGGGTTATACGCCGACGCTCATCGTGGGGTACGGCGGGATCTGGGGGGAGAATTACTGGTACCAGCACAGTGACGTGTGGAAGAACGAGCGGCTGGCGCGGTTCATGCCGCGCTATGTGCTCGAACCGAGGTCGATTCGCCGGATGATGGCGCCGGACGAGGAGTACCACCACTTCGCGCTGTCGAAGATGGCCACCGAGGTTTTACACCGCGGCGGAAATGTCGAGCTCGGCGCGCACGGTCAGTTGCAGGGGCTGGGCGTGCACTGGGAGTTGTGGATGCTGCAGCAGGGAGGAATGACCAATCACGAAGCGCTGCGGTGCGCGACCTGGATGGGGGCGCGGTGTATCGGGTTAGATCACGAGGTCGGGAGCATTCAGCCGAACCTGCTGGCGGATATTATCGTGATCGACGGCGATCCGCTGGCGGATATTCGCCAGTCGGAGAACGTGGTGTACACGATGGTGAACGGACGGCTGTACGACGCGAAAACGCTGGAGCAGATTGCGCCGGAGCGCATATCACTGCCGAAGGGACCGGATCTTGAGCGGATTCGCACCACGGATGCGAGTCATTCTTGTTTGAATCATTGACGGCTGATTGGAATCGAATTGATGCGAATGGCGGGGATGGGCCGGTGGCTCATCCCCGTTTTGTATTTGTGCGAGGGTGTTCGGATCAGTGGCAGCAGGGGTGTTGACCCTGCTGGATCATCGTGGGGCTGCGGTCCATGTTGGGGCTGATGTACGGGATACCCAGCGACATGCCGCGCAGGACGAGCAGGAGGCCGAGAACGACGGCGCCGACGGGCAGGAGTTTCGCCAAACGCTGACGGATAGAGACGCCGAGAACGGGGCCGAAGAGGGAGGTGGCCAGGAGGGTCGGGGTCGTGCCGAGGCCGAAGAAGAACATGAACCCGGCTGATCCGAAGACGGAGCCGGTGGCGGCGGCGGCAGCGAGCGCGACATAAAGGGGGCCGCAGGGGAGCAGGCCGTTGAGGAGGCCGATGATGAAGAGAGCGTAGAGGGAGTCGGAGCGGAACATAGTCCCCCAGACCTGTTTGATCTTTGCGGTTCCTTTGGCCACGGCCTGGGTGGGGATGATGCGGTGGATGAGTCGGGTGGGCAGCAGCACGGCGAGGAGGATGATAATGCCGGTCGCGATGGACAGGCTGCGCTGGAGGCCGGCCATGGCGATGGTCTGGCCGATGATGCCGCTGCCGATGCCGAGGGCGGTGTAGGTGACGGTGCGCCCGGCGTTGTAGAGGAGGCGGCTCATGATCAAACGGCTTTTCGAAGGGAAGCCGGCCGGGAGGGCGACGGCGATCGGCCCGCACATGCCGACGCAGTGGAGGCTGGTGACGAGGCCGAGGACAAGTCCGGTCCAGAGTTCCATAGTACGTGTCTCCCCTGATTACTGAAGGATGAGAAGGTCTTCGGTATAGTACGAAGCGCCGCCGTACTGCCAGTCGAGTTTCACTTTCCAGGCGCCCTTTGTGAGGTCGTTGGTCTCGATACGCATCGTGCGGTCGGAGTCAAGGGCGAGAGGAAGGGTGCGGTCGGCGCGGGAATTGGCGGGGCAATAGAGCGTCACGGTGCCGCCGACGCTGTCGGGGGCGAAGGTGTCGGGGAAGGTGACGGCGATTGCGGCGGGTGTTCCCGCCAGCGTGATGGCCGGTCCGTCCGAGAGGTCAGCGGTGCGGCGGAGTTTGTCGAGCTGGGTTTCATAGGCGAGGCCGCGGGCGTAGTAGTCGTCCTCGACCAGATCAAAGTCCTGGAGCGAGGCAAAGCCGACGCAGGCGAGGATGAAGAGGACGAAGCCGATGTAGAGGGCGGCGATGCCGATCCCCCAGCGGGATTTGCGTTCAGTTGCCATGGGTCTCTTCCTCTCTGTCGCTGTCGTCATCATGCGTTGAAGTCCGTGGGTCGGGGCCGACAAAAGTGGTGCGGACTTCCTGGAGGACCTCTCCCCCGCTCAGGATTTCGATGGTGAGCATGGAATTGCTCGTGTACAGGTTTTTGCGGGGGATTTCGACCGAGAGCACGCTGCGGTCTTCCCCCTGGGGAGGCAGGTCCAGGGAGGGGCCGACAATGGCCAGTCGACCGGGGCTGTCTTTGAGGCGGACCTCGATGGGCAGCGCCTCGGAGGTCTTGTTGATCACGGTGATGGTGTAGATGTTGCGGATGTTGTCATCGACCTCTTCGTAGAGGGAACCGCTGGCGCGCAGGATGGTGGTTTCGACATCGGAGCGCGAGAGAAGGAAGAAGAGGATGAGGCCGGTCAGGGCGGTCAGCGCGATCGAGTAGAGGGCCATGCGCGGGGTGAAGCGATAGGGCCGGCCGTTGGCGATGCGATCGAAAGAGCCGTAGCGGATGAGGCCGCGCGGGAGTTTGATGCGGTCCATGACGCGGTCGCAGGCATCGATGCAGGCGCTGCAGTTGACGCATTCGAGCTGGGTGCCGTTGCGGATGTCGATGCCGGTCGGGCAGACTTTGACGCAGGCGGCGCAGTCGATGCAGTGGCCGCGGTCGGGATGGAGGGCGCCGCGTTCCATGGGGCCTCGGGGTTCGCCGCGTTTGAAGTCGTAGGCAATGACGATCGAGTTGTTGTCCAGGAGGACGGACTGGAGGCGGCCGTAGGGGCATACGAGGGTGCAGGCCTGTTCGCGGAACCAGGAGAAGATGA
>JBGSIV010000148.1:0-6871 GCA_041742355.1 Candidatus Zixiibacteriota bacterium | reverse complement strand
CATCACGCATGGTCGCTGTCCTAAACGGCATATCCTGGCTCCTCTGTAAGTAACCCAAGATAGCCAACCTGTATACCATGTCTTGAAAGAACATGTATACTATGTCATGATAGCGTACAGCTTGTCTCCGCCCCATGAATGCGGTCAGGCTTCCCCACCTGACACCAAAGGCAAATGAACCGCGCTGCCAGTCCTGTAGGTCAAATCCCTCTTGCCCCAGGTTGATCGCAAACGGATTTCACCGCTTAAGTCGCCCCCAAATCACCGCCTCCGCCCAGAGGGATTTGACACGAATTCTTTCAATCCTGGCTTTGCCCCAAAACCCCGTTACCCATAGAAAAGCCCGCCCCTCTTGCGAGAGGCGGACCTGAATCAATCGCACATGATCGTGCTGTCAGGCGACCCCGCCTGACAGCTTCCAATCACTTCTCAAACTTCGCCTTCAAATACTCCCGGTTCATCTGCGCAATAAACTTCACCGGGATCTCCTTCGGGCACGCCGCGCTGCACTCGTAGTAGTTCGTGCAGTTGCCGAACCCCTCGGCATCCATCTGCGCCACCATCCGGCGCACCCGATCGGCCCCCTCAACCTGCCCCTGCGGAAGATTGGCGAGGTGGGCCACCTTGGCCGCCACAAACAGCATCGCCGACGCGTTCTTGCATGCCGCCACACAGGCGCCGCACTGAATACACGCCGCGGCCGCAAACGCATTGTCCGAATCCCACTTCGAAATCGGGATCGCGTTGCCGTCGGGCGGCGCCCCGGTGTTTACCGAGATAAACCCGCCCGCCGCGACAATCCGATCCAGCGCCGTCCGGTCAACCGCCAGATCCTTGATCACCGGAAACGCCCGGGACCGCCACGGCTCCACGTAGATCGAGTCGCCGTCCTTGAAGTGCCGCATGTGCAGCTGGCAAACCGTCGTCGCCAGCTCCGGACCATGCGCCACCCCGTTGACCATCATCGAACACATACCGCAGATTCCCTCGCGGCAGTCATGGTCGAACGCGATCGGCTCCTCGCCCTTCTCGATCAAACCTTCGTTGACGACATCCATCATCTCGAGGAACGACATGTGCTCGGAAACGTCGTTCGCCTCGTACCGTTCCATCTTGCCCGGTGCGCTCGCGTTCTTCTGGCGCCAGACGTAGAGTGTAAGTCTCATTACTTGTAACTCCTTGTCGCCAACTCGACGAATTCGAATTCGAGCGGCTCGACATGCCGCTCGGGCTTCACGCCTTCGCCCTTGTATTCCCACGCGGCGACATGGGCAAACTTCTCGTCGTTGCGCTTCGCCTCGCCCTCTTCGGTCTGGAACTCCTCGCGGAAATGCGCCCCGCACGACTCGTCGCGCGTCAACGCATCCCAGCACATGAGCTCTCCGAACTCGAGGAAATCGGCCAGACGGCCCGCTTTCTCCAGCGACTGATTGAACTCCTCGTTGATCCCCGGCACCCGCACATTCTTCCAAAACTCCTCGCGGATCTCGGGTATTTTGGCGATCGCTTCCTTCAGCCCCGCCGCGTTTCTCCCCATCCCGCACTTGTCCCACATCACCTTGCCCAGCTCGCGGTGGAACGAGTCCACCGTCCGCTTACCGTTGATCGACAGGAGCTTCTTCATCCGCCCCGCAACCTCGGCCTCGACCGCCTTGAACTCCGGACGCGCCGTATCGGGCTTCTTCGCGCCGGTGCGCGCGAAATAATCCGAGATCGTATACGAAATGATGAAGTACCCGTCGGCCAACCCCTGCATCAGCGCGCTCGCTCCGAGCCGATTCGCGCCATGATCCGAGAAATTCGCCTCGCCGATCACAAACAGCCCCGGCACGTTGCTCATCAGGTTGTAATCAACCCACAACCCGCCCATCGTGTAGTGCGAGGCAGGGTAGATGCGCATCGGCACCTGGTACGGATGCTCACCCGTGATCTTCTCGTACATGTCGAACAGGTTGCCGTACCGGTCCTTGATCACGTCGGCGCCCAGCCGCTTGATCGCATCGCGGAAATCCAGGTACACACCCCGGCCTCCCGGACCCACCCCGCGACCTTCATCGCACACTTCCTTGGCCGAACGCGAGGAAATATCCCGAGGCGCCAGGTTGCCGAAACTCGGATACTTCCGCTCGAGGAAGTAGTCCCGCTCCGCTTCCGGAATCTCGTTCGGCCCGCGGTTGTCGCCCGCCTGCTTCGGCACCCATATCCGGCCGTCGTTGCGCAACGACTCCGACATGAGCGTAAGCTTTGATTGATAGTCCCCCGACACTGGAATGCACGTCGGGTGAATCTGCGTATAACAGGGGTTCGCAAACAGCGCGCCGCGCTTGTAGGCGCGGTAAGTCGCCGTCACGTTGCACCCCTTGGCATTCGTCGAAAGGTAGAAGACGTTGCCGTAGCCGCCCGTGGCCAGCACAACCGCATCCGCCGAATGCGAGAAAATCTCGCCCGAAATCATGTCGCGCACGACAATCCCCTTGGCGTGGCCGTCGACCAAAACCAGGTCAAGCATCTCGCTCCGCGGATACATCTTGACCTGCCCTAGTCCGACCTGCCGCATGAGCGCCTGGTAAGCGCCGATCAGTAACTGCTGCCCCGTCTGCCCCTGGGCGTAAAATGTCCGCGACACCTGCGCGCCACCGAACGACCGGTTGTCGAGAAACCCGCCGTAGTCGCGCGCAAACGGCACCCCCTGCGCGACACACTGGTCGATAATCGCCTCGCTCACCTGCGCCAGACGGTAAACGTTCGCTTCGCGGGAACGGAAATCCCCGCCCTTGATCGTATCGTAAAACAGACGGTAAACCGAGTCGCCGTCGTTCTGGTAGTTCTTCGACGCATTGATGCCCCCCTGCGCCGCCACACTGTGCGCCCGACGGGCGCTGTCCTGGTAGCAGAAACAGGAGACATTGTACCCCAGCTCACCCAGCGTCGCCGCCGCGCTCGCGCCGGCCAACCCCGACCCCACGATAATCACGTGGTACTTCCGCTTGTTCGCCGGATTCACCAGCTTGGAATTGAACCGATGTTTGTCCCACTTCTCGGCTAACGGACCGGAGGGGACTTTGCTGTCAAGCTTCATGTGTTACCTTACCCCTTCCGGCAGTTTGATGATGCCGAGCAGAATCGCCGTCGGAATGCTGGCATACCCGACAAACAGTATCGCCGAGGTCGCCAGGGCGATCCGACGGTAGACCGGCTGCAACTCCGTTTTGTTCCAGCCCATCGTTTGGAAAAAGCTGGCGATACCGTGGCTCAAATGCACCGCGAGAAAGAAAACCGCCAGAATATACACTACCGAAATAACCGGGTTCTGAAATCCGAGGACCATCATCGAATACACATCGTGGTGCCCGTCGCCATAGGTGAGATTGGCGTACTCCGGATTCGTCACGTGCATCGTGAAATGCAGCAGGTGGTAGACCACGAAGAAGAAGATCGCCAGCCCGCTCCAGATCATCGTCCGCGACGCCAGCGAAGCTCGCTGGAAGTCCTGGCGATGATACGGAACCGGGCGCGACTGACGGTTGCGCCACCACAGCGCCACCCCGTCAACAATGTGCACGACCGCCCACACGAGGAAGAAGATCCGCACCGCCCAGAGAATCGCCGGAATCGCATGGAGCTTCTGAGCGTAAGTGCCGATCGCGTCCTGACCGAGGAAAACCTGAAGATTGCCGAGCATGTGCCCGACGACAAACAAGAGCAGAATAATCCCCGAACTCGCCGCCCACCACTTGCGTCCAATCGACGTCGTCGAAGGCATCTCAGGGGCGATCTTACCGGTTGTGACCCGACTGATTTGTGTATTACCCATTCGCTGTTTCCTTTCTCCCGGCTATAATAGGTAAGACAACATCATGGGTCAAGAAAAAGAGGACCGAACGCCCGCCCTTTTTGCCGTCGAGATTGGTTGGTTCATATGTGCTTGCCCGCCACATCCTTAATTATCTACCTGGAACTCGCCATTGAATCCCGGCACTGACCATCCGTTTTCGCGCCAACACTCCCTCCGCCCGCCCGAATCCCCCGGCCGCTTCGACGGTATAAGAACCGTCGGATCCGAGAATCCGTTTGACAAGGCCCGTACCCAATCCTATGTTTGATCCGTTATTACGATGATCACTACCGTGTCACACATATCTACCAAAGAGGAGACGTCTATGACCTTGCGCACCTGGCTGACAGCTACTGTCGCCTCGGCCGTTCTCTTGGTCGCCGGCACTGCCACCGCCGGATCCGTCGGGCTGAAACTCTCCGGCGAAGGGGTCGTCAACGACAGCACGGTGAAAGCCGGTCAGCCGGTTTCCGTGGATATCTACATCGAAAACGACTCGCTCTACACCGGCTTCGCCTTCGGCTTTGCCCTCACCTCCCCCGATTCTTCGGTGAAAACTGTCATCCACCTCCCCGACAGCGGCAAAGGCCTCAACAAGAACGGCGATGTCAAGGGATTCAACGGCTGGCAGGACCACTCCATTTGGAATTTCGGCGGCGTCTATGCCGTCGAGGCCGACTGGAACTCCGAAATGCCCGAACTGCTCGGCTTCGGCGGTCTCAGTATCCAGCAGGAGTACCAGCCCCACCCGTACCAGAAGGTGCTCTCCTTCCAGTTCATCGTCCCCGAGCCGGGCCTGATCAAGGTCGACTCCTCCTTCTACCCGCCGGGTGGCGCCTGGATGTTCGCTACACCTGTGCCGGATAGCTACGAGCAGCCCGAATGGAACGGCCCGCTCGTGTTCAAAGCAGTCAAGTAACCGACTATCGATACGCCCCATGGCCCGTCGACACGACGGGCCATGGCTAACTGGGGAACGCGGGATTCGCACATGGGGAACGTTAACAAGAGCACAGCCGCCCGTTGCGCCGCGCCCGAACTTCTCGGGCTGACACAATGAACCGGCCTCAGTCACCTGCCACAGCAAACCTAATCCTCGCCGGCTTACTCGGCCTGTGCACGCTCGGCTTTGTGCCCCCTGCCCATGCCGGCACCATCCGCATTGTTCCGCAGGTCCACCACAGCTCCGTAGACCTCCCGGCCGCAATCCTCAGCTGTGACCTCACCCCAACCGACCCTCAGAATCCCGGCACCTTCGACATCACCCTCGTCTACGACCGATCCCGACTCAACCCCGCCGGTGTCCTCCCGCCCGACGACAACCGGTTCACCGTTTCCTTCTTGATTTCTCTCGTGGACTCGGCGCTCCCCGGCCACAGCGCTATCCGCATGCTCGGGGTGAGTACAGCGCAGCCTCGTCTGCCCGTCGAATCCCAATTCATCCTCGCACAGATTGTCTTCCGTCCCGTCGATTCCGCCCGGACAGGGGAGACCACGCCCCTTTCGTTCTACTGGACCGACTGCCGCAGCAATTGCATGTATACCGCTGACTCGAGTGCAATTCTCATCGCCGGCTGCACTCGGGACCCCGATGGCTTCGACATCACCTCCGTCTCGACACCCCCGCCCACCCCGACCGGCCTCTGCGACAGCTGCCAGAGCCATCTTGCCCATGGCGACACCCTCGTTCAGCGCAATCTCACCTTCGAGTCGACCCACCTCCCACTCGATATCTCCACCGCCGTCGATCCGACCGACCCACTCCTCCTGCCGGCCACCGCCATCCTTCACCCGAACTACCCCAACCCCTTCAACAGCGGCACTACTATCCGCTTCACCCTTCCTTGTGCCTCCTCATGGCGCCTCGACCTCTTCGACATCACCGGCCGCTCCGTCCGCACCTTCTCTGGCCGCAGCGGTCCCGGCGAAACCGCCTTCACCTGGGATGGTCGCAACGCCGACCGCTCCCCGCTCCCCACCGGTATCTACCTCTGCCGCCTCACCGCCGCCGACTACTCCGCCACCCGCCGCCTGCTCCTTCTCCGGTGACCGCACTTTCTGCTATGATTTTACCCTATTCAGCGATAAATTACCTCCATGAAGATCCTCGCCCACCTCTGCATCACCATCCTCCTGGCGACTGCCGCGGTCCTCGCCCAACCCGCTGACTCCACCCGCACCGACTCGCTCCAGCCCGTGCCCGACACATCCTCGCTCTCGGTCGACGCCTCCCCGTACCAGGTCCGCATCGGACAGATCCTCGTCACCGATATGCGACTGCACGATACGCTCGATGTCACCTTCAACTCCCACGGCCGCGCCGTCGGCGGCTTCGACCTCAAGATCGGCATCGACAATCCCGCCATCGACATCCTCGATGTCCTCCCCGGACGGATGTATGACTCCTGCCGCTGGGAGTACTTCACCGCCCGCCGCCTCGAAACCCCTCCCCGCGAGGGAACCCCCCGCCAGATCTGGCAGGTCGTCGCCCTTTCGCAGGTGATTCCCGACAGCATCCAGCCGATCTGCTTTGCCGCCGACAGCGATATCTCGGTCCTCCGCCTCATTGTTTCCAACGAACACCAGGCCGCCACCGACGACGCCACCATTCCGATCTTCTTCTTCTGGGAGGATTGCACCGACAACTCGATCTCCGACCGCTCCGGCAACCAGACCTTCATCTCCCGCCGCGTACACGACTACACCGGCCGCCTGCCCGATTCCTCCGCGCCCCTCTTTCCCAGCCGCTTCGGCGCACCCCTGCAGTGTGTCAATCCGGCCGTGCGCTTCCCGATGAAACGCCTGATCGACTTCCACAACGGCGCCATCGAATTCCGCCTGAACATCGCGCCCGCCGATACCACCTCCCCGGGCGACAGCCTCTAGATCCAACTCCCCTTGACAACCGCCCCCACCCCCCTAAATTGCCCCCAAATAACGTAAACATCGGCCTTCCTGCGCCCCATTACAAAGGACCAGTCCATGCGCCTGTATGAATACGAAGGCAAAGAGCTGTTCGCCAAAGTCGGCATCCCG
>JBGSIV010000147.1:0-17759 GCA_041742355.1 Candidatus Zixiibacteriota bacterium | reverse complement strand
GTCGCGATCACCGTGTCGCCCGCGCCCGTGACATCGAACACCTTGCGCGCAAAAGTAGGAATGTGCGTCGGCTCGGCATCGCGCTGGAAGAGCGACATGCCGTCCGGCCCGCGCGTGATCAGGATCGACCGCGCCTGGAGTTCCTCAAGCAGGCTCCGCCCGACCTCGAGCAGGTCCGCCTCGCTCTGTATCCGTCGGCCCGCCGCAAATCCCGCCTCGTGGTGGTTCGGCGTAATCACCGACACATGCTTGTAGTTGTGGAAGTGCGTCTCTTTGGGGTCGACCGCGACAAAGATATCCCGCTGCCGGCAGATCGCCATCACCCGCTGCAACAGGGACAGGGTGATCACGCCTTTGCCGTAGTCGGAGATAATGACCGCGTCGATCTCGTCGGCGACCGCCTCGAATTTGCGCATCACGCATTCCTCGACCTCGGGGCCGAGCTCGTGACGGTTTTCCCGGTCGGCGCGCACCACCTGCTGGCTGTGGGCGATAATCCGTGTCTTGATCGTCGTCTGCCGCGTCTTGTCCATAACACAGAAGCGGTCCGAGATCCCGTGCTGCTTCAAGAGAAGCGACAGCTTGACCGAGGCCTCGTCTTCGCCGACCACGCCGAGCAGCAGCGGCTCATCGCCGAGCGCCCGGATGTTGGCCGCGACGTTGGCCGAGCCGCCCAGGAGCAGTTTGTCCGTGACAATCTCGACCACCGGCACCGGCGCCTCCGGTGAAATTCGGTCGACCCGCCCGATCAGGTATTCGTCGAGCATGATATCGCCGAGAATGAGAATCTTCGCCCGGCCCAATCCCCCAACTATATTGGCTATCCTGTCAGCGGTAAGCGGCACGCACCGTCTCCTGTTTTTGACCCGCCTCCGGCCCGGAGGCACTTCACAGTACACGTAATGTGTTTGACTTAAGAGGGGAATATATTACCATGGGTCTGCGACCACAAGCACTTTGACAGGCCCGAAAAGGAGATCGAAGAATGCAGCAAAATACACCGCAGCAACAGATTAACGTGGAACTCGATGAAAAGGCGGCCGAGGGGATTTACGCCAATCTGGCCATGATCATGCACTCCCCCACCGAGATCATCATCGACTTCGCCCGCGTCATGCCCCGCCTCCCCAAGGCCCGCGTGCTGTCCCGCATCATCATGACCCCGATGCACGCCAAACTGCTGCACCAGGCTCTCACCGAAAACCTCAAGAAGTTCGAGAGCCAGTTCGGGGAGATCAAAATCCATGGCGGCCCGGCGGGCAGCTCCAAACCTATCGGCTTCGAGTCCAACACCCGGTTCACCGACCAGGCGGAATAGGCCGCCCCTCGCGATTGGCAGAGACGCGCGGCGGGTGTTTTAACTTGCGCCCGCCTTCGCCGGATTGTGTTTTGTCCCCATGGCGCTGGCGACAAAACCTCTGACCAAGTGCCCTTTTTGTAAGGAGCAGATCCTCGAAGGGGCGATCAAGTGCAAACACTGCCACTCCGAGTTGAAGGCTCTGGAGAAAGAAGAGCCCGGCTTCTTTTCCCGGCTCAACACGTTCCGCAACGGCTTCATTGCCGGCGTTGTGTTCATGCTCGTCCTGGTCATTCTTGCCTGGAAACATTTCGGGTGACGCAGCCGGCGAGGCAGTTCCCCTGAAATATCCGCTAAAGCCTGTCCAAGTCCTATCCGATGACTACCCTGAAGGGCCGAAATCCGCTTTGGCAGCCACGGAAGGATCAACTATGCCGCACCCAGCCTGTACTGTCCTCGTTGTGGACGATGAGCCTGCCATTCGGCAGATCCTCTGCCGGAGCATCTCCGCTGCCGGTTTCGCCGTGATTGATGCGGTCGATGGTGCGGATGCCCTGCGGAAGCTGGAGTGTCGGCCGGTCGATATCGTCATCACCGATATTCAGATGCCCAACGTGGACGGCCTGCAGCTCCTCAAGGAGGTCCGGGCCCGCTGGGCAGCCACCGCCGTCATCCTGATTACCGGCAACAGGGTCGAGGGACCAGCCGGCGAAATCGCTCAGGCCGGCGCCGACGATGTCATCAGGAAGCCCTTTCACAACCACGACATAGTCCGTCAGTTGACCTGCTGTTGGCAGAGGCGCTCTGACCGCCAGCCTCACTCCGGCAATCGG
Organism: Candidatus Zixiibacteriota bacterium; assembly: GCA_041742355.1. Lineage (GTDB taxonomy): Bacteria > Zixibacteria > MSB-5A5 > GN15 > FEB-12 > JAGNLV01. Next base: position 15,629 of record JBGSIV010000147.1, on the reverse strand, counting down.
ACACCGTGAGCCTCGTCGGCCATCGCCCGACAAGTTGGCCCTTGCCCGCAATTTATTACTAAGCAATAGGTTGACGCTAAGATCCCGGACCGGTTCTGCCGATACAGAGAGAAAGAACCAGGATTCCGGGAGAAGTCCCGATCAGGCCGTCATTCCCAACCCCGGCGGCCAGCGCAGGAGAGACCAAGCGTGCCCCCGAGTGCCCCGATATCCCAAGCCCAGCGAGATCATGCTCCTCTCCGGACGATATTCCGCGAGTGGGGGGCGACGATTATCACCTGCTCGCTCGCGGTTGTCTGCACGCTCGGCATCGTCTGGATCTACCTCTCGCTCCACCAGGATGCCCAGCACTACGATGTTGCCATGGAGGTTTTGGCCGATATCGAGTATTTCAGCGCCGTGAATCGTCAGGAAACCCACCTGGTTGAGGCACATCCTGAGCAGTTTGACGCTCTGGCCTGCAGCCGGCATCTTGATTCGCTCGCGGCGCTGTCGGCCCGTTTACTGCCACTCTCGCAGCACCACCGGCACTGGACAATGGAGTGCTCGAGCGAGCAACTCGGCCGGGCGATAGTGGATCTGGACGAATCGGTCCGCCGACTTGCAGACGACTATGCCCAGCGGTTCGCGGCTCCCGAGGCCGAGTTCGATCAGGGTCACATCGGTCGGACTCATCTCATCCATGAGGGGATCACCGACAACTGCCGGCTTGCCCGCAATGAGCTCACGAGCCTCGTTGCGACGAGCGGAGAGCGGCGGGCGCTTCTCGCTGAGTGCTTCATTGCAGTCTGGGTAGTTTTTATCGGCACGGGCGTCACCAGCATAGTGCGCCGCGAACGGCGGCGCAGGGATGCCGAGCGGGCGCTGCAGAAGAGCGAAATCCGCTATCGCGACCTGGTCCAGATGCTGCCGGCCGGGCTGTTTGAACTGACTCTCGACGGCGTCATCCGGTTCGCGAACCAGAACCTGCTCGACATAACCGGCCGATCGTTCGAGCAGCTCCGCGCCGGAAACGCAATCGACGTGCTGGTCAGCCCGGAGGATGTCCCCGGAGCGTATCAGTGCCTGGAGCAGATGATGCGGGACCGCGCCGACGTTTCGACCGAGCTCCGCCTTGTGCGCCCCGACGGCGTTCCGGTCGACACGATTGTCTACGCCTCGCCGATAGTCACGGACGGAAAGCTGTCCGGCATCCGGGGCATCGTGATCAATATCAGCGACCGCAAGCGAACCGAGAAGGCTCTTCGTGAGAGCGAGGAGCGGTTCCGCGAGCTGTCCAAGGCCGCCGCCGAAGGCATTCTCATTCACGATCAGGGTCTGGCGATCGATACGAACGACGCCTTCGACCGCATGCTCGGCCTCTCCCGCTCAGACATTCAGGGACAATCGGTCTTTCAGTGGATTGCACCGGAGCAGCATGCGCTCGTACGCGAGAAGATCCGCACGAATAGCGAGGAACCGTACGAATTGACGATAGTCCGCCCGGACGGCACCCGGTTTCTGGCCGAGGTTGCCGGCCGCCACATGCCCTGGCACGGTCACCCCGTCCGGGTCGCTTCGATTCGAGATCTATCCGACCGGAAAGCGGCCGAGACGGAAATCACCAAGTTCAAAGCCATGACCGATATTGCCGACTACGGCTGTGCTATCACCGATATCGAGGGTAACTTTCTCTATGTCAACCGGCGCTACGCCGATCTTCATGGCTACGGTGTGGACGACCTTCTCGGCCGCCACATGCGGATCTGCCACGATCTTGACCGGATCGGCGATTTCGACAAGACTGTACGGGAGTTCATCTCTTCTCGCAAGCATGGCACCAGCGAGATCTGGCATCGGCGCCGCGATGGTTCGGTCTTCCCCACGCTCCAGACGGTCGCCGTCATCGAAGATGCCGACGGAACGCCTCTTTACATGGCCGGCTCCGTCATCGACATCACCGATCTGAAGGAGACCGAGCGGACGCTGCAGCAGATGGCCGCTGTCCCGGAGAATGATCCGAACCTTGTGCTGACTATCGCCGCGGACGGCCGTATTCTTTACCGCAACCCGGCCGCCGCCGACGTATCGTTTCCTGCAGGCGCAGAGGACGACCGCATCGCGACCTATCTGCCGCCGCATATCCACGACATCATTCGCACGGTGATCACGAGCGACAACGGCGTCGTCGATATCGAGCATGAGGCGGCCGGCAGGATCTGGACCTGGTCGATTCACCCGGTAAAAGGCCAGGCGGTCGTGCACTGCTTCGGCCGCGATCGGACCGAACGCAGGCTCCGGGAGCGCCGTTTCCTGCAGCTCTCCGCCGCCGTGCAGCAGAGCGCCAGCATGATCTGCATCACCGACACGAGCGGCGTTATCACCTACGTCAACGAGCGTTTTGCCGCGGTGACCGGCTACGCCGCGGAGGAAGCGGTTGGCCGGAGCGCTTCGTTGCTGAAGTCGGGTCGGCAGGATCGCGCCTGCTACACCGATCTCTGGCAGACTATCAGCGGCGGCGAGGCCTGGACGGGGCGCCTGCACAACCGCCGCAAGAATGGCGAGCTCTACTGGGAGCGGAAGGTCATTTCCCCGATCTTCAGCTCCGACGGCACCATTATCAGTTACCTCAGCGTGGGCGAGGATATCACGGTCGAACTGGCCACGCAGCAGCGGCTCGCCGAGTCGGACAAGATGTCGGCGGTGGGCATGCTCGCGGCCGGCGTCGCCCACGAATTCAAGAACTACCTCGGCGGCATTATCGGCAATGCCTCCTTTGCCCTGGAGGAGCTCGACAGTCAGGGGGGGCTTGACCTGGCCCGGAGCACCCTGCAGCAGATAATCGAAACGGGCGACCGGGCCAACGATGTCGCCATGTCGCTATTATCTTACTCGAAAGCCCGGCCGGATGATTTCGCCATGGAGGACCTCCGCCAGATTGTCACCCGGTCGCTGAACCTGGTTGAGAAGGAGATGCGTTCGGTCGCCATCGAAATCGTCACCCACTTCGAAGACACTCCGAGAGTCGAAGTTTCGGCGAGCAAGATTCAGCAGTTGCTGCTGAACCTCCTCATCAATGCGCGGCACGCGATCGGTTCCGACGGGGTCATTTCAATTATCATCGCAAAAACACCTACCCACGTCCAGATCCGCGTCGCCGACACGGGGGCGGGCATCGCCGAGGAGAACCTTGGCCGCATTTTCGATCCGTTCTACTCGACCAAGGGTGTCTGGGGCAAGGACGAGCTGGTCGGTACCGGTATGGGCCTGGCCATCTGCCGCAACATCGCCCGGGAGCACGCCGGCGACCTCACGGTTGAATCCATTGTCGGCATGGGCACCACCTTCACCTTGAGCCTGCCGCTGGATCGCAGTCTCCCCGCCCCGACAATCGATGTAACGGGATCGCTGTCTCAGAAACGAGTGCTCGTCTTTACGCTGGATAAGGAAATTTTCAAGAAGTACGTCGCCGCCAGCTCCGAGTCCTCCGTCCGCGTGCTCTGGGTCGACTCAATCGGCAACGTCGGCAAGGACCTCGGTCGCGTCGTTGACCTTGCCGTGTGCGATGCGAAATTCACCGGGAAAGTCGAACTGCTCCGAATGATCGAGCGGTGCGCCCAGGATCGGGTGCCCTACGTGATGATCAACTGCGGGGTGATGGAATACCAACTGGCCGACCTCTATGAATCCGCTCGCGCGAATTTCAAGGAAACCCCCGATCTGTCCCGTCTCCTCGCGTGCGCCGGCGGCTCGGCGGACGCGATCGATTTGGAATCCTCCCGTCCCCCGACCCCGTAAACCGACCCGTTACGTGCGAACCCGCACCGCCACAATCCGCTGCCCCTCGACCTTGTCCACCTCAAGCTCCAGTTCGTTCCAGCGTATCACCTGGCCCTGTTTCGGCACCGAACCCACCAGGTCGTAAATCAGTCCCCCGACCGTATCGTAGTCGCTCTGCTCGTAGTCAGTGTCGAGGAAGTCCTGCAGCTCCTCCACCAGGAGCGACGCGCTCACGAGGTACGAACCGTCGCGCAGCGTGATGATCTGCTCCTGCTCGACATCGTGCTCATCGCGGATTTCGCCGAAAATCTCCTCGATGATGTCCTCGAGCGTCACCACTCCCGATACCCCGCCGTACTCGTCAACCACGACCGCGATATGCATCCGCTTGTGCTTGAACTCGCGCAGCAGTTCGCCGATCACCTTGGTCTCGGGAATGAAGTACGCCTGCCGCATGTGATGGACCACGCGAAATTCCTCTCCCGGCTCCGGCAGGTGGTTGAACATGTCCTTGACGTACGCCAGGCCGAGAATGCGGTCAATCGTCCCATCGAACACGGGATACCGCGAGTGGCCGTCGCGAATAACGAGTTCCCGGATCTCCTGGAAGCTCATGCCCTTCTCGATGCCCACGATGTTGATCCGGGGAATCATGATCTCCCGCGCGACGGTCTGGTCGAGCTGGAAGATCTGGCCGATCATCTCCTTCTTGTCCTCTTCGAGAATCCGCTCCCCGATCCCCGCCTGCTCGGCGAGGGTCTCGAGGGCCCGCTCGATCAGATCCTCCTTGTCCTCCTCGCTCACGTCCTTCGGCGGACGGATTCTCCGCAGCGCCTCGCGGTAACTGCGGACGACCGGGAAGAACAGCATGTATATGCCCCGGATGAGCCAGAGGTGGCGCAGCAAACGTCCCCGGTCGGCCGTGCTCGCCGACCGTCGCGGCATGTATTCGACGAAGAAGATGTACAGCACCCAGGTGACCAGCATGCCGACCATCCGAACCATCGCCACCCGCAGCGGTTCGGTGAAACCCAGTTGCGGCAACAGCTGGAACACCGCCACGGTCACGAGAATGAGGGCGAATGACTTGTAGACGTTGGCAATCTGCACGAACACGAGCGGATCGTCCGCCAGACGGGCGACGAACCGGCGGCGGCGTGGCGAGAGGCCGGGATAGAACTCCTCCACCTCATCGGGATCGATGTACACCGCCAGGGAAAAGAGCGACACGACGTACGCTGTTGAATAGCCGACGATGATAGCCAGCAGGTAAACCAGGTCGAGCATGGTCTCTAAGCCTCTTCCGCCATAGCCAGATACTGAGCTTCCCGCTCCCGCATCCTCTCAGTATCCGCGCGCTTGTGGTGATCGTAGCCGAACAGGTGCAATAATCCATGACAGGTCAGCCGCAGCAACTCGCCCCCGAGTGTACCACCGTACTCCGCGGCCTGGCGCTGCGCAGTCGGGACGGAAATGTATATTTCGCCGAAGATTTCTCCATCCCCGGCATCGTCATCGAGATTAAACGAGAGCACATCGGTCGCGTGGTCCCTGTGGCGATACTGCGCATTGAGGCGCTGCAGATCCCGGTCTCCCGCAAACACGATGTTGATCCCGCCCTTCCCTCGTCCTTCGCGGGCCGTGAGTCCCTCAAACAGCCGTTGCAACTGCTTCCGGGGCAGGCGTACCGGGGTTGTCTTGTGCAGGTGCAGCTTCATACCCGCTCCTCGGTCTTCGAGTCTTTCGGATACTCCACCCGATGGTGGAAGGCCGCGATCAGCACCTGGGCGAAGGCGCGTTTGATCCGGGCGAGGTCCCGCAGGGTGAGCGGGCACTGGTCCAGCTCCCCGGACTCGAACCGATCGTTGATAATCCGCTGGATAAGGTTGTCGATTCGGGCCGGCGACGGGTGGTCAAGCGTGCGGCTGGCCGCCTCGACCGCGTCCGCGAGCATCGCGATACCCGTCTCCCGCGTCTGCGGCTTCGGGCCGGGGTAGCGGAACTTGTCGATCAGCGTCTCCTCACTTCCCGACCGCAGCGCCTTATCGTAGAAGTACTTTTGCACCATCGTGCCGTGGTGTTCTTCGATGAAATTCAGCACGTCATCGGGAATATCGGCCGCTTCGCCAAGCACCCGGCCCTTCTTCACGTGCGACGACAGGATCAGGGCCGACATCGACGGCGTCAGCGAATCGTGTTTCGACTTTACGGACAGCTGGTTCTCCACGAAGTACTCGGGGATTTCCATTTTCCCGATATCGTGGTAGTACGCTCCGACCCGCGCGAGGAGGGAATTGGCTCCGATCGCCTCGGAGGCGGATTCGGACAGATTGCCCACGATGATGGAGTGGTGGTAGGTTCCGGGAGCCTCGAGCGCGAGGCGCTTGAGGAGCGGGTGGTTCAGATCCGACAGTTCCAGGAGCGTGATATCGGTCGTGATGCCGAAGAGCGACTCGAACACCGGCAGGATGCCGATGGCCAGGATGACGCAGGCGAACCCGTTGGCCAGCCCGAACGCCATCTGGGTCAGCACCTCGTCCGACGGCGTCAGTTTCAGGTTCTCCACGAAGAGGATGAAGACGGCGTAGGTGAAGGCTGTGTAGATCATGATCCGGAAGAAGTGCGCCCGACGGCGGACCCGGCGCGACGAGAACACGGCCACGGCTCCGACCACCACCGTCATAAACGTCAGCGTGAAATCGAACCGGTGCATGATGCCGATCAAGAGTGCCAGCACAATCGTCGAGAGAATGCCCACCTCGGTGTCATAGAGAATGGTGAGCATGATCGACAGGAAGGCCACCGGGTAGAGGTATACGGACAGATCCCACCGGTCAAGGAAGTAGATGAACAGCAGCTGCAGTGCGAAGACGAGCAGGATCGCCAGCAGGCGCTGATTGGAGAAAAACACCTCGCGCCGGAAGTGAAACAGGAACAGGAGCAGCATCGAAAATGCCGCCATGACGAGCACCACCCGGGCGACGGCCGGAACCAGGTTGATCAGCCAGCCCTGCTCGGCCGCGCGGTACCGCTGTATATGCACCATCTCCCGGAGAATCCGCTCCTGGCTCTGGTTGACCCGGGTGCCGGCGCGGACAATCACGCGGCCCTGCTCGACGGTCTCCTTCTGTGGTGAGATCGTCGCCAGTTCGGCCTGCAACCGCCGGTCGTACTCGGCCATATTTACCTGGAGGTTCGGCTGGATAAACGCCCTGCCCACCAGGTAGTGGTACTCGACGTCGATCGGCCGCCCCGCCGCCAGCCGATTCAACGACGAGAGCAATTGCGCGTTCGCCAGTTCGACGAATAGCAGCTTGTCCCGCTGGAATATGTTCTCCCGCTCCCCCCGGCGAATGAGCACGTTCTTGTTGCGGGTTTCGGGGATCGAGTTCTTGCTCGGCAACACGCCCACCCGATAAATCTCATCCTGATAAATCTGGGTAAGGGCCCGCTCCACCTGCTCGAGATCGGCCCGCCCAAGCGAGGCGATTATGGCTGACCGCGTCAGGAGTGGAAACCGCTCCGCCAGGGTATCGGCAATCCGGTCGACCCGTACCCGCCAGTTCGGCAGCGACGAGACCGAGTCGGCCGTCCGGAGGAACCGGTGCAGGTCATTGATCGCCCCCTGGACCGCCATCGAATCGTGGTCGACCACGTACGGGACTGTCAGCCGGACATCTTCCTCTTCGTCTTCGATTTCCCGGTTCGTCTTGGTGATGGTGATCGGGAATGGGGCGGCGATGTCTTCCAGGGCGATCTCGCCGCGGCGCGGGACATCGAACGGATCGAAGAGCGCCTCGCCCGGGTACAGGATGCCGATCGCCAGCGATGCCAGCACCAGCATGAGCACCTTGGTGAGCCGGGCCTGCGTCGTATCGACGATGGCCTGGCGGGACTCGCTCTGGACTTTCAGGACGCGCTTGATCGCGCGCTTGATTCGCAGGAGCAGGGAAAAAATAAACATAGGTGTCGCCTCGGCGCCTCAGCGCTTCTTGCCGCGGCCTTCGTGCGTCTCGTAGGCTCGAATGATAGCCTGGACCAGCCGATGGCGGATGACGTCCTTTTCCGTCAGGTATATGAACTCGATCCCCTCTATCCCTGAGAGAATCGATTGCACCCGTACCAGTCCCGATACTCGGCCGTCAGGCAGATCGATCTGCGTGATGTCGCCGGTGATGATCGCTTTGGACTTTTCCCCGATGCGGGTGAGAAACATTTTCATCTGCGCGCCGGTGGTGTTCTGCGCTTCGTCGAGTACGACGAACGCCTCGTTGAGCGTCCGCCCCCGCATGAACGCCAGCGGGGCGATCTCGATCACGCCCAGTTCCAGCAGCCGCCGGATCTTGTCCGGCTGCATCATGTCATAGAGGGCGTCGTACACCGGCCGGAGGTACGGATCCACCTTGGCGCGAATGTCGCCGGGCAGAAACCCGAGCGACTCCCCGGCCTCGACCGCCGGGCGCGTGAACACGATCCGGTTCACGGTGCCGGCTTTCAGCTCCGCCACCGCCATCGCCACCGCCAGGTAGGTTTTGCCGGTGCCGGCCGGACCGATCGAAAAGACGATGTCGTTGCGGTCGACCGCCTCGACATAGCGTGTCTGGCCGATTGTCTTCGGGCGAATTTCCTTCTTCAGGGAACTGGTCAGGAGCGACTGGGTGGAGATATCCTGCGCCGGCCCCGTCCCGCTCTCTTTGACCATCGCGATGGCGTAGTTGATATACTGGTCCGTGATGATGTCCCCCTGCTTGATCCGGGTCACCAGGTCGTTGAGCAGGCGAACCACGCTTTCGACCACGTCGGGCAACCCCTCGATCACTATCTTGTCGCCGCGGGCCATGATTTTGGCGCCCATGCGCGCTTCCATTATCCGCAGGAAGACGTCATTCTGCCCGAAGAGAATGCGCTGGTCGATCCCTTCGATCGTGAATGATCGGATTATGCTTTCGTCGAGATTGGGATTCATAGCCGGCGCACTGTCACGCCTGCCCGTCCTCCTTCAGTATGAGACCCAGTTCCTCCAGTTGCCGCTGGTCGATTTCCGCCGGCGACCCATCCATCAGGGACATCGCGTTGGTCGTCTTCGGGAATGCGATCACGTCGCGGATCGACTCGGTCTGCGTCATGAACGCCACCAGGCGGTCCAGGCCGACCGCGATCCCCGCGTGCGGCGGCGCGCCGTACTCCAGCGCCCGCAGCAGAAAGCCGAACATACGCTCGGCCCGCTCATCGTCGATACCGAGTATATTGAGGATACGCTGCTGCAGTTCCCGGCGGTTGATTCGCTGTCCGCCGGAAGCCATTTCCCAACCGTTGAGGACCGTGTCGTACTGCGTCGCCCGGGCGCGCCGCCACGGATGGCCCGGGTCGGCCACCGGGATGGAAGTCGTGAACCCCTCATCGATCAGCGCCACATCCTCTTCCATCGGATGCGAGACAATATTGTGGGCCGCCTGCATGGACCCGGTCGCTTCGTCGTATTCAAACAGCGGGAAGTTCACGATCCACAGAAACTTCCATTGGCTCCGATCAATCAGGTTGTGCGTCCGCCCCAGGTGCAGGCGCAACTGCCCGAGGATCGACTCGGTCTTCATCGGCTTATCCGAGACGATAAAGAGGGCGTCCCCTTTCCCGGCGTCGGCCGCGGCGCACACTGCCGCCGTCGTCTCGTCGCCGAGGAACTTCAGAATCGGTGATTTGACGCCGTCTTCGGCCAGCAGGACATAGGCCAGCCCGCCGGCGCCCAGCTGCTTCGCCATGTCGGTGAGGCCGTCGATCTGCTTGCGCGAGTAGTTCGCCCCGCCTTTCAGCACGATCCCCTTGACCACGCCGCCGGCCGCAATCGTGTCGGTGAACACCTTGAACCCGCAGCCGCGCACGGTCTCGGTCAGGTCGACAATCTCCATTCCGAACCGCAGGTCCGGCTTGTCGATTCCCCAGCGGCGCATCGCCTCGGCATGGGTGAACCGCGGGAAGGGTGTTTCGATCTCGGCTCCGAGCATCGTCTTGAACACATCCGCCATCAACCCCTCGATCACCTGAAACACGTCGTCCGGCGTGACAAAGGACATCTCGACGTCGATCTGGGTATGCTCGGGCTGGCGGTCGCTGCGGAGATCCTCGTCGCGGAGGCATCGGGCGATCTGGAAATACTTGTCGAACCCGGACACCATGAGGATCTGCTTGAACAACTGCGGCGACTGCGGCAGCGCGTAGAACTTGCCGTGGTGAATCCGACTCGGGACGACATAGTCCCGCGCCCCTTCCGGCGTCGAGCGGATCAGCAGTGGCGTCTCGATCTCGAAGAAACTGTGAGCGCTCATGTACTTGCGCACCGCGATTACCGTTTCGTGGCGGAACCGGATCCGCTCCTGTAACGGGCCGCGACGCAGATCCAGGAACCGGTATTCCAGCCGCAACTTCTCGGCGGCATTAGTCTCATCTTCTATTTCAAACGGCGGCGTCTTCGATTCGGCGAGGATGTGGAACTCCTCCGCGATCACTTCGATTTCGCCGGTCGGAATCCGCACGTTGACCATTCCTTCCGGGCGCCGCTGCACTGTCCCCACGACCGCGACGACGAACTCGTGCCGCGCCCGTTCGGCCTCCGCGAGCATCTGCTTGTCGAAGGTCTCCGGGTTGATCACCACCTGCGTCAGACCGTACCGGTCGCGCAGATCCATGAAGAACAACCCGCCCAGATTCCGGTAGCTGTTGACCCAGCCGTTGAGGCGAACCGTCTGGCCGACCTGGGCCGTCCGCAATTCACCACAGGTATGCGTCCGCTTAAGTTCCGAGAATTTTGCCACGAAAGGAATTAACTCCTTGCTGTTTACATATTTATCGGCATCAACCCGCGTGGGGTTCAGGCCGACGGCGCCGTATTCGTGCAGGGGGAAAGTACGCCATGCGGATCCGAATGTCAAGGACAGCCGGAGCCGTCCGGGGTCTGACCGCCTCCCGTCTGAGCCAGCCACTGCACAATCCCGACTGGGCGGCCGTCAATTGAGCGGGTGCGGCCGCTTGAATCGGACTAAAACATTGCTCACCATGCCCATAAAGGCTATTATACAGCATACGATGCAATTGTATCACGAAGTCCGGGAGGATCCTATGCGTCGCCTAACCGCTCTTGTGCTCCTGATTGTGGCTGCCGCCTGCCTGCAGTGCTCGGACAGCCTTGAGCCGACCGGGCCGGATCCCCAGCCGATCGTAAACCGCACGATCGCGGATCTGACCACCGACGAAAAATCTCTCATCACCTCAGTCAACAGCTTCAGTCTCGACCTCTTCCAGAAAGTGAACGCCGACGCTCAGCCGGCCAAGAACGTCTTCGTTTCGCCGCTGTCGGTCTCCTATGCCCTCGGCATCACGCTCAACGGAGCCAACGGCCCGACCCGCGACCAGATCGCAGCCACTCTCAAGGTCTCGGATTTCTCACTGGAGGAGGCCAACCAGGCGTACTTCGGTCTCACCAGTATTCTCACCGGCGCCGACCCGGCCGTGACCTTTAGGATCGCCAACTCCTTCTGGAGCCGGCTTGGCAAACAGATCCAGCCGCAGTTCGTCGCTGCCTGCAAGGCTTACTTCAACGCCCGGGTCGAGGAGATCGATTTCCAGGCTCCCGGAGCGGCCGACACGATCAACAGGTGGGTGAAGGACAACACTAACGGAAAGATCAAGGAAGTCATTAAGGCCCCTATCTCCGGCGATATCGCCGCGCTGCTCCTGAACGCCCTCTACCTGAAGGCTGACTGGTCCTATCCCTTCGACACGGACAACACCAGGGCGGCGCCTTTCTTTCCGGGCGACGGGTCCGAGGTGGTCTGCCAGATGATGTCCCGAGACACAGAGGAGGACGACCAGATTTTTGGCGACGATTTCGAAGAGCGCCCCATCGTCTACTTCGCGAATGATCTCTTCCAGGGTGCACGCCTGCCGTACGGCAAAGAGGGTTTCCGCATGACTATCCTCCTGCCCGAGCCATCGCTCACCGCCGATGACCTGATCGAGCAACTCACGCTGGACAACTGGACCGCCTGGCAGGAGCTGCCGACCCAATCCCGATTCTGGTTGCAGATGCCAAAATTCAAGTTCGAGTTCGAAACGCGCCTCAATGACATCCTCGTTGCGATGGGCATGCCGGCCGCCTTCGACCCCGGGCAAGCTGATTTCGGCAACCTCTTTGTCGATGGCGTGGGATGGATCGACGAGGTCAAGCACAAGACGTTTGTACAGGTGGATGAAAAGGGGACCGAGGCAGCCGCGGTAACGGTCGTGATCTTCGTGGACTCCATGCCTCCGGCGATGATCGTCAACCGCCCCTTCGTCTTCGTTATTCACGAAGTCGAATCCGGCGCGATCCTCTTCGTCGGCAAGGTCGTTAACCCGAACCTGGAGAATTGATTGGCGACCAGCCGAAACGGCTTTTGAATCCCTCGACGGCGCCGGACCTCCGGCGCCGACTGTTTATGCGGCAGGACCGGCTGTACACGGGGCCGGACAGAATCTGACGGACGGCAGGTGGCGATTCGGGTGAATCGAAACGTTCCCCCGGCGATCTAATCTGCAACGGTCGCCTCCACCCCGAAACCGCGGCGACACCCTCGAACCGGAGAAACTCGTGAAACTACGCCTCATCGCCTTTGCCGCCCTCACTATCAGCTTCGTGATCGGCGCGTCCCTCCTCTCCGCGTCCCTTTGGGGGGACCGTCCGGAGAAGATCGACCTTCCCGACGTGTCGCAGATCAGTGCGGAACAGACCCCTGCCGATCTCATCACCCGGTTCGATCTCCCGCCCGCTGTCGTCCTGCGTGCTTTGGGAATCGACTCCTCGCGGGTCGACAGCCCGCTCTCCGATCTCGGCCTCTCGCCCACACAGGCGGGTGATCGCCTCCGCTCCGCGGTCATCAAGTATCAGGAGGAGCAATCAAAAAACTGGCGGAAGATAGCGCTCAAGTTCCTCCTCTGGTTCCTGTTCCTGCCGCTGGCGTTTGTGATGCTGCTCCGACGCCGCATGACACCGCACAGTCGGCTCCTGCTTGCGGGGGCAGCGGTCTTGATTTTCGGCGTCGCCCTCGGGGCCGATCCGAGCCCGATGGGCACGGTCAAGGATGCCGTCTACCTCATCGCCGCCCACCAGACTGTCTTCATGCCGCGGATTGTCGCTCTCATAGCCTTCCTGCTCACGGTTGTCCTGGCCAACAAATTCATCTGCTCGTACGGCTGCCAGTTCGGCCTGCTGCAGGAGTTTCTCTTCCGCCTCAATCGGGGAAGGTTCGACCGCAAAGGGATTCTCCGCCAGTACAAGGCCCCGTTCTGGCTCAGCAACGGTATCCGCGTGAGCGTCTTCGTGATCTTCTCCCTGGTTGCCTCCCTTTGGGCGGTGGATCTGATTGGTTTGGTCGACCCCTTCAAGATCTTCAATCCGGCGGTGATGACTCTTCTGGGAATCGGCTTCGTCGCGATCGTTTTGGTCGCCTCGCTCTTTGTCTACCGCCCCTGGTGCCACTTCGCCTGCCCGTTCGGATTGGTGTCATGGGTCTTCGAGAAGTTGGCGGTGTTCCGGATCAAAGTCGACTACCGCAAGTGCGACGCCTGCAATCTGTGCGCACGATCGTGCCCGTCGACAGTCATGGAGGCCATTCTGAAAAAGGAGAAATCGGTGATCCCCGACTGTTTCGCCTGCGGTGCATGTATCGATGTCTGCCCGAAAGATGCCGTGCGATTCACCGCCGATCGGAGCGACCTGGGGACATGGCAGGATTCCTTGCGGCTGCGGGAAGAGAAGCGCCGGAGAGAGCCGGTCGAACCAAACTGACCGTTGCTTCGGCCGCCAGGCGCGAGACCTCGTGCGCCGAAGGCGCTGTGAGCGGCGGCCACTGGTTCAGCGTGTGGAATTCCTCAAGGCTGCGCCGAAACAGCTCCCACCGCACCCCGCTCGTATCGGTCGTGCCGACATAGGTCTCGATTCCGTCAAACCTCGGTCCATCCGACTGCACCGTGAAGTACGACACCTCTGATACCGTGCACGCCGCGTTGCACCCGCCCGACGCATCCCGGAACATGTAGATCCTCGGCAATTCATCGGCCGCGATCAACACAAGTGGCCGATCCCCCGGGTACACTGCGGGCGTGACGTACACCAGCCCCGGCAACCCGGCATATTCATCGACCAGCGGATTCGGATTCAGCCTCCCGTGGAACACCAACCGCACCAGCTGGTAGTCGGGAAATGTCTCCATGTCAACCACCCGGTATCGGTCGTTCAGTTCTGCCCAGGCCGCATAGGTGCCACTTTCGATTCCCGCAAATGTCGCCGGTTGGAACGACAGGAGGAGCGTGCTCGGAACCCAATACGGTGCGAACGCGATCGCGACGTCCTCGACCGAATCGGCGTGCTCTGTTCGTATCGCCGCGAAATCGGCGAGTACCTCGTTGTACAGCGCCGTTGGCGCCAGCACCTTGCCCGACAACCATTCCGCGGCCAGCTCCGCCTCGGCGTTCTCGCGCGGGGTGACGGGCGAATCTCCCGACGGCTCGGGTTCCACGATATCATCGTCGCATGCCCCCACAGCAATCGAAAGGAGGCCCGCAACGAGCAGCAGCAGACTCAGTCGGTGTACCATAAATGCTCCCAGGTTCTTTCTTCCACAACGAAGTACGGTGTATCCCCTGTTGGGAAGAAACGTCCTTTCGCTTCCGGAGGCAAATCTGATTCGGGTGCGGCGCAGAATCAATGGCGATCTTCTGTTGACAAACGGAGACCGTTACCACTATACTTCGGGCTTTAGGCTTAAGCGGTTGCAGCCGATAGCATTAGTATGAATATTTCGCGGTATCTGAACGAAGGAGCGGTTAAGCTCGAGATGGAAACGGTCATCGACCCGCCCGAGGAGGGCCAGTCGGTTGATCGCTGGCGCGAACAGGCCAAGTCGCTCATCCTGCTCGAACTTGTCGATTTGCTCGATGAGACCCACCGCGTCGGCAACCGCAACAAGCTTCTCATCGACTTCGTCAACCGCGAGAAGAAAGCCGGCACCGCGATCGGCCACGGCATCGCTTTTCCCCACATTCGCTCCATGCAGGCCACCGAATTCATGATGGCGTTCGCCCGCTCGAGCGCGGGATATGATTTCGGCGCCCCCGACGGCGAGCCGGTGAAGCTCTTTTTCGTCATGGCCTCCCCGCCCTACGACGACAACCTCTACCTGAAAGTCTTCAAAGCGCTCGCCGAAACGCTGCAGTACGATTCCTTCCGCCAAGAGCTGCTCGACGCCCAGTATCCCGGCGAGATCCTCCGCATCATCCGCTCGATGGAATAAATAACCCCCATTCGCCGCCACAGAAGCGAACGGGGCAGATTCCGTTGGAAACCTGCCCCGTTGAACGATCATTTACGAATCTGGGGTCACGACGGACAAGCCGGCGGCACCAAGCCTCCCTTGAACACGTAGTTCACAAGGAAGGTCAGGTCCGATACCGAGATCCCGCCGGAATAATCCACGTCCGCCTCTTCGTCACACACCGCCGCCGGGCCTCCCTTGAACAGGAAATTCACCATGCTGGTGACGTCGGATACGCTGATCCCGCCGTTGCGGTCGAAATCTCCGCGTCTGAGGCAGCAGGTCAGCGTTGGCGTAACCACGCGGTAGGTTTCGCTCGACCAGGTCGTGCCGCCGAAGAGATCCACGGCTTTCACTTTCCAGTAGTAGGTCGCGCCCATCGCCAGCGGATCGAAGAGAGCAAGCACGGTGTCGTCGGTCTCGGTCGCGGTGTAAATCCCGAACAGGGAATCGGTCGACACCCAGACGACGTACGACACGCCATCGGCGATGTCCCCGTCGATGGCTGTTTGCCACTCGAAGGTC
>JBGSIV010000146.1:0-4292 GCA_041742355.1 Candidatus Zixiibacteriota bacterium | reverse complement strand
GCCCCGGCGGCGGCGGGAGGCGCTAAGCTTGAAATACGACCGCATATTCCAGATATCGCTCGATTCGCTCGCCGGGCACAAGATGCGGACCTTTCTGACGATGCTCGGCGTGATATTCGGCGTCGGCGCGGTGATTTCGATGCTGTCGATCGGCGAAGGCGCCAAGCAGGAAGCGCTCAAGCAGATTTCCATCCTCGGCATCAACAACGTGATCGTGAAAGCCAAGGTCCCAGACGAGAGCCTGAGCTCGGATCAGGGGCTGGCCCGGTCACCGGGGTTGTCGCTGGCTGATGGCGACAACATCGCCGAATTCCGCGAAATGGTGGCGAACATAGTCCCGCAGCGGTTCGAGCCGATCGCGACCATTTACTATGGATCAGCCGAGGCATCGGTGCGGGTAGTCTCGACCCTGCCGGACTACACCTACTCCTCGTCCATCGAAGTCGACGAGGGCCGGTTCATTACCGATCTCGATATCGAGACATTTGCGCAAGTATGCGTACTCGGCTCCAAGGCCAAAAGGTCCCTCTTCGCGTTCGAGGATCCGCTGGAGAAATCGGTGCGAATCGGCGACTTGAATTTCACCGTGGTCGGCGTGATGGCCGACAAGTACATCGGCCGGGGGAAGATCGAAGGCTTCGAACTGAAGAACCTCAACGACGATATCTACATCCCGTTTTCGACGGCGGTGAAGAAACTCCCCCGGGAGCAAGCAAGCAGCACGCAGGCGACCGGCGGCGGCCACTTCATGAGCATCACATCAACGGCCGTGGCGCAGAACTACCAGACACCGGAAATCGATCAGCTCACGATTACGGTCACCGACCTGAAGTATGTCGAACCGGTGACCAGGCTGGCCGAACGGGTGATCCAGCGGCGGCACTTCGGCGTGAACGACTACGAAATCATCGTGCCGGAATCGCTCCTGCGGCAGACGGAGAAGACGCAGCAGATTTTCAACATCGTGATGGGCGCGATCGCGGGCATTTCGCTCCTCGTCGGCGGCATCGGCATCATGAACATCATGCTGGCGACCGTGCTCGAACGAACGCGCGAAATCGGCGTACGGCGGGCGGTCGGAGCAACGCGGCAGGACATCCTGCGGCAGTTTCTCATCGAGGCCGTTGCGATCTGCCTGGTCGGCTGCGCCGTGGGTGTGGCGCTGGGGCTGCTGTTGTCCAAAGCCATCGCCTTCTACGCCGACTGGCCGACAATCGTGTCGTGGTACTCGATCGCGCTCGCGGTCGGCGTGTCGACCGCCGTTGGTGTGGTATTCGGATTGTATCCGGCGAACAAGGCGGCGCGGCTCGATGTGATCGACTCCCTGCGCTACGAGTGAGATGACGGATAGACTACATGTTCTGGGCACCCATAGATATGGATACGGCAATGCAGGCAACAGATAGACAGCGACATCGCGCCCGGCTCCTTGTCGGCCTCGTAGCGGCGGGCGTGCTCGGCACGGTTGCGCCGGCCGGCGCGGAGCAGTTGACGTACGATCAGGCGCTGGAGATCGCGCTCAAACGGTCGAGCCGGTCGGAGATCATCCACGGCGACCTCGAAGTGGCCGAGCGGCAGTATTTCGCCCGGCGGGTAAATTTCTACTTCCCGGAGATCTCGCTGCGCGGGAGCGTTCCGGCGTACCGGCGGGAAGAAACCTACGACTACCTCCCCGGAACATCGGTCAAGGTGGCCGGACGGAAAACGACGACCGATATCGACTCATACATCGATCTGAACCAGAACCTGCTGACCGGCGGCAACCTCTCCTTCAAAGCATACCTGCGCAGCAACGACTGGCGGTTCCCGCAGATGGCGCGGATCGACAGCGTCTTGAGCAGGCAGGTGTATGTCAACGAAGATCGTCGGCTCGGGTCATTCGACCTGACCTTTACACAGCCGATCCTTCAGCCCTCGGAGGCCAAATACGAATTGCACAACACGAGGGATGACCTTGACCTGGCGAAGTTGACTCAGGTCGAGGAAACCTCCACCCTCAAGAAGGAAGTGGCCGAGACGTATGTCGGCGCGCTCACCCGGACACTCGAGAAACGTATTGCCGAGGAGAAGTTCGAATCCGCCCGGCTTCAGGCAGAGAACGACTCGGCCAAATTCCAGGACGGCATTCTCTCGGAGGAGGGCTGGCTCAAATCGGCGTCCTCGCGTCTTGACGCAGAACTGGTCGTGTATGACGCGCAGAACGAACTGACGAAGACGATGCAGGATCTGGCTATCCTCCTGGAGCTGGGAGATCCCGACAGCCTGGCGCTGGCGGTTCCGACGGTCGTGGAGGAGCTGACGGCCGAACAGCGGCAGCAGCTGCTGGCGGCGTCCGACCGGTCGATCCCTATTCGACGGGCCGAGTTCCAGTATGAGAAAGCCAGGCGTGCGGCGGGATTCGAGCGGGCGGCCTCCGGGCTGCAGGGAACCCTGTCGGCAAGTTTCAGTAAGTACGGCGGCACGGTGGAGAACACGGAGCAGGGAAAAGAAGACCTGAATCTCGACACCTGGGGTGTGACGCTCGAATTCACGTACCCGGTGTGGGATGGCGGAGCCAAGGGGGCGAGCGTCAGGGCCAAGGAGATCGAAGCGCAGAAGGCTAAAGTCGAACTGGAACGCCAGCGCAAGGCGGCGAAGGCGGAGATCCATGCGCTGGCCAACTCGGTCGACGTGTCGTCGCGCAAACTGACTGTGCTCAAGAAGCAGATCGAACTCACCGAGAACCGACTCCGAATCGCCCAGATCCGGTTCGACAACGGTGAGATCTCCCGGATCACCTACCTTGAGAGTAGCGTCGCCCACCTCGAGGCCCAGAAGGCGTATGTCGACGAATTGATGAATTATCTCGTTGACATGTACGGTCTCGAAGGCAAGTTTACGGGTTAATGGCACTGAAGATCCTCGTCCGCACACCCAACCACCTCGGTGATTGCATCATGGCGCTGCCCACGATCAATCAGGCCGGGGAGGCTTATCCCGGAGCGCGCATCACTCTTCTGGTGCCACGCCATCTTGCGCCGTTGTTTCGCCCTAATCCCGCCATCGAAGATATCATCGAGCTGGCCCCCGAGCATGTGCACGGACTGATGGCCGTGTACAAGGTAAAAGAGCTGATCGGCAAGCAGGGGTTCGAAATCGGCTACATCCTGCCGCCCTCGTTCGGTGCGGCAGCCGGGTTCAAGCTGGGCGGGGTGAAGGAGCGCATTGGGTATATCGCCGATGGCCGTCGACTGCTTCTGACCAGACCGCTGGCACTGCCGGCGCCGATCAACTCGAAACACCGAACCGAGCTGTATTTTGACCTGCTACGGCGGGGATCGGGACAGGAGTTGACATTCGGTAAGCCGAAGCTCTTCCTGGGCGATGAGGATGTCCACGCCGGCACGGACCTGCTGGCCGGATTCGGTCTGAAGGAGGACGAACCCTACGCGGCGGTCGCCTTCCGGGCGGTGGCCGAGTCGCGTCGGTGGGGGACCGAGAAGTACACGGAGCTGATCAAATTTCTCATTTCAAAGCATGGCATCAAGGTCGTGCTGATCGGGACCGCGGACGACCGCCCCGATGGCGACGCTATCGCGGCGGCGACATCGACGAAAGAAGTGGTCAACCTGGCTGGGAAAACGAGCATCCGGGAGGCGGCGGCAATTCTCTCGCGGACCCGGCTCTTTATCGGCAACGATTCCGGGCCGGCTCATTTAGCCGCAGCGGTGGGCGCGCCGATCGTGGTATTGTCAGGGGCGGACGACCCGAAGGCGACTTCCCCGGTCGGCGCCCGGAAGAAGCTGCTGTACCTCGACCAGCTTGACTGCATCGCCTGCGAGAAGAACCGGTGTCCCCTCAAAGGAAACGGACACATGCTGTGCATGACAGGCCTTTCGGTCGAGTTGGTGGCCGCGGCGGCGTCCGATATGCTGGAAAATCAGGCCTGAAGCGCCGCCCGGCCGCATAATTCGCGCTTCTCCTCAAAATCTTTGCAAGCTCTTCCGCCCTCTGATTCGTACAATAACTGGTATGCGTGATGAGCTTTCTCCTGTGGTTGCGTCAACGTCGATCCCTCGACACGACACCGAAGCGGCGGGGAACATTCTCCGACAGGCCGTGGAGCACCTCTATACCGGCGAGTCTCTCGAAGCACCGTTTACTGTCTTTCTGAAGATTGACCTGGGCGACCCGGTTCTCGATCGAGAACACGGGTACACGGATCGGTCTGTCCTGGCGGCAGTAGCGGCCTGCTTCCGCCAAATGGGAGCCAGGGTCATCGCGGGGGATTCCCCCTTCGCCGACGGCACGTC
>JBGSIV010000145.1:0-6478 GCA_041742355.1 Candidatus Zixiibacteriota bacterium | reverse complement strand
CGACGGTGCTGATCGAAGGGCACACCGACTCCGACGGTTCGGAGGAATACAACCTGACCCTTTCGCGCTCCCGTGCGGAATCGGTCGCCGGATTCCTCGCCGGCCAGCAGGTGGCCTCGAACCGCTTCATCATTCAGGGCTACGGCGAACAGCAGCCGGTGGCCTCGAATGAGACGGCCGACGGCAAGCAGGCCAATCGCCGCGTCGAGATTGCCATCTACGCCAACGACAAGCTCAAGAAGATCGCCGAGGAGCAATCCGGTCAGGGTTGAGATATCCATCGGCATCGGCAAACAAGAAGGGACAGCGCCTACGCGCTGTCCCTTCTTCATATCTGTATGTCTGTCGCGAGCCGCGACTCACCGCAACGAGCCGCTCCCCCAATGCCCGCCGCCGCGGGATCCGTCCGGGCCATCGTCCGGTTGTTCGTCGTTTCCGGCGCTCCCGATCGCCCGCGCCTGCGCGTCGCCAAGGCACATGACATACCCCTTGTTCGTCGAGACGAACACGCGGTTGCCGTCGGTGATCGGCGTGTACTGAATCCCGCCTTTCAGCTCGCGCGTGCTGAGCACCTCGCCATCGATGGCGTCGAGGACGAAGAGGCTTCCGCCGAGCGTCCCGACCACCACATGGCGCCCGACCACGACGGGCGACGCCACGATCACTTCCCTGGCCAGGAAACGCCAGAGCACCATGCCATCCTCTATCCGCAGGGCGACGAGTTCGCCCCCGGAGTGCCCGACATACGCGATCCCGTTGGATATCGCCGGCGTCGTCCAGACCGGTCCGCCCACCCCGGTCGTCCAGCGGATCGTCCCGTCGGATGGATCTATCCCGTATACATTCCCGAGCACGTCGGTCGCAACCACCAGATCACCGACCGCAACGCCGGCGTACATCGGGCCCTGGAGGTTTACCCGGTACCGCTCGGTCCCATCCTCGGCCGACACCGCGTAGAGGATGCCCTTCGAGCCCGGCTGGAAAACGAGGTCGTGCCCGCTCGCCGCCGGCGCGGTGAACTGATCCTCTTCCTCGCCGTAGAACGACCACCCCTCCGCGCCGTCGGCAATCCGGTAGGCTGTGAGCCGACCGGTTACTGAGCCGATGAGGAAGTTGTCGCCGACCACGATCGATCCGCGCGAGCAGTCTTTGATCCGGCGCTGCCAGACCTGGTTTCCCTGCCGCAGATTCAGGCACACGAGGCGGCTGTATTTCGGCGCCACCGCGAACAGCGCCAGCGTATCCGACAGCACCAGCCCTGTCTGGGCCGGTCCCTTGGACTTGATTTTCCCCATCTTGCGGCCGGTTTCGACGTTGAATAGCCAGATCCGGCTCTTGCTCGAGGGAACCGCGACAAAGCCGTTCAGGAGCGTCATCGGCCCCGACAGCTTGCCGTTGATCTCGTGTTCCCAGACCACATCGAGCCGCCCCGCGAAATCCCCCGCCAGGCGCTCGCCGGTCGATGCCGAGCTGCCGTGGTAGTAGGGCCACGGTGAGGGCTTCAGGAGATGATCCGATGATATCTTGTAACTGGAGGAACATCCTCCCGCCGCCAGCGCCGCCAGCAGCAATCCGAAGAGAGCGGTGAGGCTACGGTTCATCAGAAATTCCATCCAAAGAAGAAGTCAAAATTGGTATTGGGGCTGATCTTCTCGAAATCGGTCGTGCGGCTGAAGTCAAACCGCAGCAGAATGAAGTAACCGATCGCCACGCGGAAACCCGCGCCGAACGACCCGTACCACTGGTCGAACTTGTCTTCCCAGGCCGAGCCGACATCGGCGAAAATCGCCCCGCGAATGCTGCTGAATCCCAGCCCGCCGATGGGAAAACCGATCTGCAGGTTGTCGATCAGCGGGAAGCGCAGTTCGTTCGATGCAAACAGGACGTGCCGTGCGTACCACTCCCGCCGGTCGAAACCGCGGAACGACCAGCTTCCGCCGAAGTAGATGCGCTGCGGCTCAACACCGTCGGAGACGTACGCGAACAGGCGGTTGGCGAACGCCGAGTACTTCCCGAGCCGGAAGTAGTGGCGGACATCGGCCATCGCGAGCCGGTTGAACGACCGCACCTTGTCCAGGCGCGACGTATAGCCGAGGGTGAAATTGTACCGGCGCCCGTCGATTGGACCCGAAATATCCCAGAGTGAATTGTCGTACACCCAGCTGATGTAGTTGGTCATCAGCATCGCCTGGCGGTCACGGCGGAAGAACCCCCGGTCGCGATCCGAATACCGCGCCACGGTGGTGAAATCCAGCCGATGGAACTTTGAGAACGGGTAGCTCAGAATCGCCAATCCGCCGGCCTGACGCTCCAGGTAGTATCCATCGTAATCGTTGAAATACTCGTCGTAGAGGTGGAACGCCCCGATACCCCAGTTCAGACGGCGCTCGCGGTTCAGGTAGGTCACGCCGAAGTTGAACGACTTAAGGAATTCATCCTTGGTGTCGGCCGTGTTTGTCAACAGGAAGTAGTATGAGTGGTTGCCGAGCATGTCCGACATCGCCACCTGGAATCCGCCGAGCGAACCGTAGACCGGGTCGTACCCGACCGCTGACTGCGCGATATCGAGTGAGTAGTCCGTCTCATACTTCACCGAGGTCTGGTAGTGCTTGGAGTCGATATAATCCGGCTTCCAGCCCAGCGACTGCGGCGGCTTCTCCTGCGCGAAGACTGTCGGCTCCTCGGCCAGTTTCATCCGGTACACCTGGAATCCCATCTTCTGGTAGCCGGTGTAGACGAGCGACTTGCCGTCGGACGACAGCCGCGGATCGAACGCCCCGGTCACGTAGGTCGACTGCCGCGTCAACTCGCCGGTGCTGTCGAGGAGGTACATGTTGAAGGCACCGTCGCGATCCGACGAGAAGAAGATTCCGCGCGGGCTGCACTCCGGCGACTGGTCCTTGTAGGGCCCGAACGTCAACTGCGTCAACTCGCCGGAATTCAGCGCATACGCAAAGAGGTTGAGTGCGCCGTGCTCGCCGGCTGCGGCCCGATCCGAGCTGAAGATGATGAGGGATCCGTCGTCGCTGAACGACGGATCGGCGTCGTAGTAGAGGTCTTCTATGATCGGTTCGTAGGTGCCGTTGATAATGTTCAGCACGTACACGTCGGCGAATCCGCCGACCTTCACGCCGCTGAACACCACCTGCGATCCGTCGGGCGACAGCCGCGGCGACCGCGCCGCCGCCAGCCCCTCGAATTCGAACCGCTGCGTTACTTTCTCCTGCCGCAGGTCGTACAGGTAGATGACATCATTCTCTTTCGACTTGGACGAGAACACGACGATCCCGGAGTCGTTGGCGTCGATGCCCGACCGCAGGAGGTAGAGCGACTCGAAGTCCGAGGATCGCTCCCCTTTGACCAGCGTCTTCACCGGTCGATCGCTGCCCCCCTTCGCCGGCGTCATGTAAATGCCGGAATACCCCATCCGGTTGGCCTTGAAAACGATCCACTCCTGCTTCCCGGTGCCGTCGTCCCACGTGATCGGGACGCCCTTCACCGACGCGCCGTCATCGGTGACCTTGCGCGACTCCATATCCGGAAGGCCCCCGTGTTCCAGCTCCGGGAAGTACTTCTTCTTCAGCGAGTACTGCCACTTGCGGGAGACTTCGGCGAGGTTGTCCCCCAGCGTGATCTCCACCACCTGGTCGAACGTGGTCGCCTTGTACAGGTTGTCGTAGATCAGGGTGAGCTTGTCGGGGCCGTAGGTGGAATCGATAAAGGTGCAGATCGATTCCCCGAGCTTGTACATGTAGTATGTCCCGTTGATACGGTACATGTCGTGAATGCCGAACAGGCGGTCGTTGACCACCATGTCCTTCACGATCATGTCCGCGTCGACATCCCAGTCCTTCGACCAGAACTCCGCCAGTCCTTCGGTGAACCACAGAGGCGGCGCTCCCCAGCGCACCCGGCCCATGCGGTCGATCACCGTCTCCATCTTCGAGATCTGGAACACGTGCACCAGTTCATGGCGCAGCACGTGGTGGAAATCGGCGTACGATCCGTGGAACGGCAGCACCACCCGCCCCTTCATGAACTCGGTGAACCCCGCCACCGATTCCGGCAGGAGGCTCGGGATGACGTTTGTCTGGCTGAAGTAGTTCGGGGACGAGTAGATGATCAGCGGCGTCTTGTCGTCGACTTCGTGGTTGAATTTCGCCGAGAGTTCGGTATAGGCCTCTTCGGCGAGCCGGGCCGCTATCCGGGCGATCTCTTCTTCTTCGGAGTAGAAGTAGATCCGGAAGTGCTCGGTCGTCATGATCTGCCAGTCGAAACGCGTATACTGAACTTTGTTTTTGCCGAAATAGTACTGGGCGTGGGCCGGCGCCGCCAGGGCTGCCGCCATTAGCCCAAGGAGGAGCCAAAGGACGTTGCGTTGGAGCAATTTCATACTACAGCGTACCACTGTCTGTTGCGGGTTCTCGTTGTCGCCGTTTTCCCTCCCCGGCAATCATTAGACGCACGGCGTTTCCGAAAAATCCAAAGATTTGTCGGCCACGGAAAACAACGCAGCTATTGCCAGTATCGGCACAAGAGCCGCAACGGGTTATCGGACAATTCCGGTCGAAGAACCGCAGCCGGCACACTGCCGACCCTGCAGCAGCACTTCCGTCCGGTACCCTGACCGCCGAACCAGGACCGATCCACATTGGGGACAGAAGCTGTCGCTCGAACCCGGATGATTCACGTTCCCTATAAATACGTACCGAAGGCGCTCCAGAGCAAGCTCTCGCGCCCGAAGCAGCGTCCTCAGAGGCGTCGAGGGCACGTCCACCAGGTACTCCGGATGGTACGCCGAGAAATGCAAAGGCACGTCGGCCGACACGGTCGCCACCGCCGCCACCAGTTCCCGTATGTCGTCGTCACGGTCGTTGAGCGTCAGAATGACCAGGTTGGTCACCTCGACGTGCACGCCCTCTTCGGCCGCCCGTTGTATGGTCGCGAGCACCGGCCCCACGCTCCCCCTGCACACTATGCGGTAGAATTCCTCCCGAATGCCCTTCAGGTCGATATTCATCGCGTCGACCAGCGGCAGCAGTTCTGTCAGTGGCGCCGGATTGATATACCCATTGGTGACCAGCACCGTCTTGAGCCCGGCCGCCCGCAGGAGCGGGGCGCAGTCACGAATGTACTCGAACCAGATCACGGGCTCGGCGTAGGTGAAGGCCACTCCGATCGCTTCGTGATTGAGGGCTGCGGCGACCAGACCCGACGGCGAAAGGTAGGTTGTGCGCGTCTTCCTCTGCGATATCGTCCAGTTCTGGCAGTGGCGGCATTTCAGGTTGCAGCCGTTGGGCCCCACCGAGAAGATCATCGTCCCGGGGTAAAAGTGGTACAGCGGCTTCTTCTCGATCGGGTCGAGCGCCATCGCGGCCACTTCCCCGTAGTTGTCGGTGACGAGCGTGCCGTCGACCACCGACCGCGCGCCGCATGCCCCCTGCCGCGTTTCGTCAATGCTGCAACGGCTCGGGCACAACCCGCAGGCGAATTGTCCGCCCGGCAGAATTTCGGCGTATGCGGCCGGGACGATCACGCCTCTCCCTTCACCAGAATGCTCCCGATCGCCCCCTGCAGATCGTTTGCCACCAGTACGCTGTTCCCGAGACCCATCGCCCGAACCGCCGCTTCCTGCTGCGGTCCGTGCCCCGTGCGCACCAGCGCTCCCGGCGCTCCGATCACCCGGGCCAGATTGATATCATCGGCCTTGTCACCGATTACCCATGACCGGCGCAGATCGAGTCCTAGATCTTTCGCCGCCTGCTCCGCCATACCCGGCGACGGCTTGCGGCAGTCGCACGCGAGCGAATATTCGTCCACCGTGCCGCCGGGAAAGTGCGGGCAGTAGTAGATCCCGTCGGCGGTTGCCCCTTCGGCCGCCAGCAGCTCCGCCATCCGCGCGTTCACCTGCTCCACCGCCTCGCGGCCGAACATTCCCCGCGCTACCCCCGATTGGTTGGACACGATCACAATTCTGAATCCCCGCCGCCGCGCCTCCCTGATTCCCTCCGCTGCGCCCGGTATGAGTTCCACCCCGGCCGGATGGCAGAGGTAGTCTTTGTCGACAATCAACGTTCCGTCACGATCGATCAGCAACGCCGGCGATAGTTCCGAGGTTTGGAGAAGCATCTCACCAACGATGTCGGCCACGTCGGTGGGTTGAATCCGCGTGAAGCAGAACCGCTCCTCGCGATAACAGAGCTTCTTTCCGTGCAGCGAACACGGACGGCAGTCTTCATTCACCTCGATCACCCGGTCAAACCTCCCCCTCGGCGCGAATCCGAGAGCAGGATGGGTCGGCCCGAAAATCGCCGCGACCGGTGTCCCGACCGCGCTCGACAGGTGCCCGATCCCCGAGTCATTCGCCACGGTCACCGCGCACCGCTCGATAACGGCGGCCAGCACCGGCACCGGGCAATCCACGAGTTCCACGACACTCCCGTCGGCCACTTCGCGGCGCGACGGTCCCTTGCCGGCA
>JBGSIV010000144.1:0-15931 GCA_041742355.1 Candidatus Zixiibacteriota bacterium | reverse complement strand
ATTCGGTTTCGCCGGCGGGCGCCCGGATATCTGGGAGCCGGAAGAGGATATCTACTGGGGTTCGGAGGGCGAGTGGCTCGGTGACAAGCGCTATTCCGGCGAGCGCGAGCTGGAGAATCCTCTGGCCGCGGTGCAGATGGGCTTGATCTACGTGAACCCGGAAGGGCCGAACGGCAATCCTGATCCGGTCGCCTCTGGCCGTGATGTCCGGGAGACGTTCGCACGCATGGCGATGAACGACGAAGAGACGGTTGCGCTGGTTGCCGGCGGGCATACGTTCGGCAAGTGCCATGGCGCGGGGCCGGTAACCTGTGTGGGGCCGGTACCCGAAGGGGCCGCGATCGAAGAGCAGGGCCTCGGCTGGAAGAACTCTTTCCGGAGTGGTATTGGCGGGGATACGATCAGCAGCGGTATCGAAGGGGCCTGGAAGCCGAACCCGACCAAATGGGACATGGGTTACCTGAAGGTGCTGTTCAAATACGACTGGGAGCTGGTCAAGAGCCCGGCGGGTGCGAATCAGTGGATGGCGAAGGATGTAGCTGGAGAGGACATGGTGGTCGACGCGCATGATCCGTCGAAGAAGCACCGCCCGATTATGACCACGGCGGATCTCTCGCTGAAGTTCGATCCCATCTACAAGCCGATCGCCCTGCGCTACCTGGAAAACCCGAGGGAGTTCGCGGATGCGTTCGCGAGGGCGTGGTTCAAGCTGACCCACCGCGACATGGGCCCCCGCTCGCGTTATCTCGGCCCGGAGGTTCCGCGCGAGGAACTCATCTGGCAGGATCCCATTCCCGCGGTCAACCACAAGCTGATCAACAAGCAGGATGCAGCATCGCTCAAGGCGAAGATCCTCGCTTCCGGGCTGTCCGTATCGGAGCTGGTGTCGACCGCGTGGGCGTCCGCCTCGACTTTCCGCGGTTCCGACATGCGCGGCGGCGCCAACGGCGCTCGTATTCGCCTCGCACCGCAGAAGGACTGGGAGGTCAACCAGCCGGCGCAACTGGCGAAGGTGCTCAAGGTTCTGGAGAAGATCCAGAAGGAGTTCAACAAGGCGCAGACCGGCGGAAAGAAGGTTTCGCTAGCCGATCTGATAGTGCTGGGCGGTTGCGCCGGGGTCGAGCAGGCGGCGAAGAACGCCGGATACAAGATCACGGTGCCTTTCACGCCGGGACGGATGGACGCCTCGCAGAAGCAAACCGATGCGGAGTCTTTTGCCGTGCTCGAGCCCAAGGCCGACGGTTTCCGCAATTACCTGAAGGCCAAGTACAGCGTGCCGACCGAGGAGTTGCTGATCGACAAGGCTCAGTTGCTGACATTGACTGCGCCGGAGATGACCGTGCTCATCGGCGGCCTGCGTGTGCTGGGGGCGAACTACGGTGGACCGAAACACGGTGTTTTCACCGACCGGCCGGGGACGCTCACCAATGACTTTTTCGTGAATCTGCTCGACATGCGCACGACGTGGAAGCCGACCGCGCATGACGATGAGGTGTTCGAGGGGCGTGATCGGGCGACGGGTGAAGTCAGGTGGACCGGCACCCGGGTCGATCTGATTTTCGGGTCGCACTCCCAGCTCCGGGCGCTGGCCGAGGTTTACGGATGCGCGGATTCGCAGGAGAAGTTCGCGAATGACTTTGTGGCGACGTGGGACAAGGTCATGAATCTTGATCGTTTCGACGTCAAGTAGATCAGGAGAAGAGGACTATTCAGCAGGAGGTTGACGTGGTCAGCCTCCTGTTTTTTTTGACCGGGGGGACCCAATTGCCGCCACAATGTCTGCGCTCATCGCCAACCGCCAACGGCGTTCTGACTGCGGATCCAAGCGGCCCCAACCCCTGGTTCAAGGACCATGTGCTGAACATCACTACTTGATCAGCAACATCTTCTTTGTCTGCTCAACATCGCCGGCCCGGAGACGATACAGATACACGCCGGTAGCCGCGCCAGCTCCGCCGTCAGCGACTCCGTCCCATTCTATCCAATATGAACCGGCTGCCCTGGATCCATTTACCAATGTCCGGACCAGGTGGCCGAGGATGTCAAAGATCTCGATTGTCACCTGTGATCGAGTCGGGAGGCTGTACCCGATCACCGTCCCCTGGTTGAACGGGTTCGGGTAGTTCTGGATCAGGCAGAACTGGTCGGGCAAGTTTGCCGCAGGTTCATCGGAAGCCGATGTCGCAATGTCGGCCCATGCGAACTCCACAAGTCCGACGGAATATGCCCCCGGCCCGGTAACCTTCAGTTCCTGCCCGATGACGCGTATGGTATCGGTCAGATCGGATACGACGAGGCACTCTCCGAACATCTCGGTTGCGTTCTGGAAAGCAATGGGCAGCGGTTGTCGATAGATCGTTGTTAGGTTCCAGGCGCCGCCCCGGTACACCGCGTGTCTTATGTTGCCCACGTTCAGGTGCTGGTATGTCCGGTGCGAGGAAGCGATATCGGAGAAGAGTATGTGGGGAACGTTGTCGCGGTCGAACACCAGATGCGACAAAGCACCCGTATAACGCCTGCCGTCACTGCCATAATACCCGTCATCACTCTCTGCAACGAGCTGGCGCTGCCAGACGCCCTCGCTCACTCTCTGCAGCAGGAAGAGCTTGCAGTAGACGGCCGAATAGGTATATACCCGGTTGACATACATGCACGCGACATACGGTGTCCCCTGCCGGTCGAGACACAGCGAGGGAAACCAACCCGCATCATCCCTGGCCCCGAAATCATTGCTGAGCGCCGTCTCAATTTTCCAGGAGCCGGATTTGTTCGTCGCGTAGAGGAGTCTCGAGGGATCGTCGACAGCCACTATCTGCTGCGAGAAGACAACATGCACATAGCCATCATGATCCACCTCGATGTCCTGGCGACATGAGCACTTGATGTAATGATCATATGTGTAGGCCGTATTGTAACTGTAAATGAAATCTGTCCGCCAGAAGCCGGGTGCATTTGAGATATGAAACAGAGATGCGTTCATCCAGGCATTCCAGTAGTCGTCGGAATCGACATCGGATTGCGTCTTCAACACAAGCAGGTGGAAGGAATTGTCAGGCCCGAGATCGGCTGACAACTCGTAAATGTATCGACCTCCCCAGCTGAAGAAGTGGAATACCTCTTCCCTCTGCCACAGACCCGAATCGCCTTTGTAGTAGTGCTCAATAATCTGATCTCCGGTGCCGGATTGTGCCACAAAGATGTGCGGCATGGAGAGTGAATCGTACAACAAGACCGATCGTTGCAGTCGAGTGCCTTCAGCGACCGTTTCAGATTCTATGGTCCCATCGGGATGAATTGTCCTGTATATCAGCGAGCCGTTCTGACTGCCATCTTCCAACCGTTGAAAGTACGTGATACCCACGACGCCCTGGTTGTTCTCCTGAACCCAGCTGTGCCCGTGACTGTCATTCAGACCGTAGTAGATTTCACACTCGCTTGAAGTGCCGACAAAACCATTGTCCCCGAAGTCATGCCGGCAGCTGACGGAGTCCGTTTGTACTGCCGAGAGAGTGTTCCTGTGCAAGTCCGCAGCGGTTCCGGCGGATCCAGCCAGCAGTAATGCCAGTGCGCTCCGCATCGCCACCCGACCACAATAGTCCTTCATTAGCAATACCCTCGATGATGAAACTCCTGTTACGCTCTTTGGCTCATCTATAGGCAAACTGGTGCAACTGGCGGCTATGCACTATAGACGTGGGGAGAGGCTGTTTGTTCAACTAAGAATGGACATGAGTAAGAAGACTCTTTTCCTCCCGCTTACGCTCACGCTCTGTCGAGGTTGCAGGAGTTCGGCGCGTGCCGGCAATACCAAACGCTGCGGAGGAAAAGTCGTCAGTGGGAATTGAGAGAGATCCGGGCCAGAACCTCAGGCAGAGTCGCTGGGGGAAGCGGGGTGCCGGATATTGCTGTGGCCACAATCCGAGGACAGAGACAACGGGACACAAGGGCGGCCCCGACATCACTCTCCACAAACTTTTATGGAGTTCAGATTTCAAGTCAAATCGAGCTATTCCTCGCCAGCCGGAACACGTCGGAAGCTAATAAACTGAAATGAAACGTCTCGTTCTCTTTAACGTAGTAGGAGATAATTGAACAGAATCGAGGTTACCGAACAATGAGATTAATTGCAATTGGCGCTCTGATTGTAGTTTCCGCTATATTGACTCCTATTGTCAACGCACAGCAGGATGATTTCCCGGTTCTGACAGGTCCCTATCTTGGGCAGAAACCTCCAGACTTGAAACCGCTTGTTTTTGCTCAAGGCATCATTGAACCTGATCTACACGGCTGTCCGGTGTTTACGCCTGATGGGATGGAAGCATATTGGTCAACCATGGCCGGCTTTCGGATGCATTATTCCACAACAGTAGATGGCGTATGGAGCATTCCCAAGGAGTTCGCATTTTCCAGGGAGCTTAACTGGTCCGATTCACCCATCCTGACACCCGACGGGAAACGTCTATTTTTCAATTCCAGGGTACCCAGAAGTGCTGGCGCCGATCCCAAGGAAAATATCTGGTTCATGGAGCGCGATGGAGAAGGTTGGAGCGCGCCGCAACAACTGAGTGAAAAAATAAATAGACTGCGTCTGCATTGGCAGGTATCGGTTGCTGATAACGGAAACTTGTATTTCAGTTCAAGCTCTACCGGCGACGGAGACATTTATATGTCCCGTTTTGTCGACGGCGAATATGCCGAACCAGAAGCTCTTGGTCCTGCGATTAACGGGGAAACGAACGATAATGAACCATTCATTGCCCCTGACGAGAGTTATCTTATTCTGTCCCGTGTAGACAATAAATCAGAAATCAAGTATGCAGATTTATACATAAGCTTCAAGAACGCTGCCGGCGCCTGGATTCAGGCCGTACCTATGGAAGAACTCAATGAGCGGTACGTCCATGAAGTTGGAGCCAATGTGACTCGGGATGGGAAATATCTGTTTTTTCTAAGAAATACGGGTGCGGGTCTGAGCGCCCATTGGGTCAGTTCCGCTGTGATTTATAAGTATAGGCCTTGAATAGTGTGTCTATTCGATTCAGTGCGACACGCAATGTTCTGAATCGTTCCCCCAAAATGGTATATATCGTCTTGGTTGAGCTGAAGCCAATAAGAAGACCCTTTCAGTGAGCAAGAAATGGCGGCCCCGACCTCACTTTCGCCAAACTCCTGTGGTGTTCCAGTTTCCGATCCTGTTTCACTATACCCGAGTCAGCGGAAGTCGATGGAAGGCAATCAAATGCGAGGAGCGTCATCGTTGATTCGGACTGCATTCGGGCAGGCTTCCAACCTAAGCATTCAGTAATCCCTTCCCCAACAATCCGCCTTTGATTAGCGAGGCCTTTTGTTATATTTCATTACAGCGAGCCTACTTACCTTTGGAAAGGTCTCTTGTCATGCGCTCGTACATTCTGCCAATTTTGTCGTCATCACAAGCGATCCCGAATCGCAATCAAGCCCACAGATTCATATATATCCGGGAGTAACGTCATGAGACATCACTACAAAATCTTCGTTCTCTCAATCATCGTTTGTTGGCTGTTGGTGGTCGTGGCAACAGCCGGCGTGCCAAGAGTAATCAGTTATCAAGGAAGGGCCACCGACGCCTCAGGTAATTTAGTGCCGGACGGCACGTATCCAGTTAAATTTCTCATTTGGGATCACCCGACAGTCGGGAGTTTACGTTGGTCGGAAGAAGGAGTAAATGTCACGACTACTGGCGGGCTGTTCAATTGCATGATGGGCGGTGTGAATCCGATTCCGGACAGTTTGTTTGCAAAATACGATTCACTTTACTTGCAAGTGAACT
This sequence comes from Candidatus Zixiibacteriota bacterium, assembly GCA_041742355.1. Lineage (GTDB taxonomy): Bacteria > Zixibacteria > MSB-5A5 > GN15 > FEB-12 > JAGNLV01. Next base: position 10,122 of record JBGSIV010000144.1, on the reverse strand, counting down.
TCAATAACGAGACGCTCCTTCCACGCACGTCGCTTGTTTCTACTGGCTATGCATTCAGAGTCAATTCTGTGGATGGAGCATCGGGAGGCACGATCACCGGTGACGCAGTCTTTACTGGTGGTGTAGTCAAGATTGGTGATAGCACGATGCTAGCAGACGATAACGGTATTAGAATTGGGGATTCAATTAGCCCCAGCAGCTCTTACCTGATCCGAGCAACGCGAAGTTACAGTACCTCCGCTGCTCGATTTGGGTATTATTCCGATCTACATAATAGCTTGGGGGGGATTCTTTACGGTGCATACTACGCGGTAGGTGATACAATCGGAGATGGTCGTGGACTCAGGTATGGGGTCTATGCCTCGGTTGCAAACGACCCAACTTCGACAGCAAGTCAATATGGTATTTATGGTTCAGCAGGAAGAAGTTCAAAGAGTTCTGGGGCGTCGTATGGCGTATACGGAGCTGCCGCTTCAGGACCAGGCGCCTCTGCTTTTGCCATTTATGGATTGAAGATCGGCACTGGCGCTGGCTATGCTGGTTATTTCGCAGGTAATGTTGATATCGGCGGCACGCTGACAAAAAACGCAGGCGCGTTTAAGATCGACCATCCCCTTGATCCGGGAAACAAGTACCTTCAACACAGTTTCGTCGAGTCGCCCGACATGAAGAACATCTACGACGGCATCACAGTGACGGATACCAAAGGTATGGCCGTTGTGACCCTTCCGGCGTATTTTGAAGCACTGAACATGGATTTCCGGTATCAGCTCACGGTAATTGGTCAGTTCGCTCAAGCGATTGTCGCTGCGAAGATTACTAGCAACCGCTTCGTCATTCGAACCGACAGCCCAAATGTGGAAGTTTCCTGGCAGGTGACCGGTATTCGTCGCGATGCATACGCCCGGGAGCATCGCTTACAGGTTGAAATCGATAAACCAGTCGTCGAACGAGGTACGTATAGAAGCCCTGAGGAACATGGGCAGCCGATCGAGAAGAGTGTCAATTGGGAGCAAATCAAAGCTGCCCAAGAGCGCGAATCAGAGAGAGACGTACAACAGTAGTTTATGGCACACTTATCCGTTACGCTGTACTTACAAGACTTTCCACCGTCATTGACTGAGGGTTTGTTGTCTTGTCCTGCCCTGTCCCAAGAGAGGATTAAGAGACTTTCAAGAACTTAGAGAAATTGCCGGAAGGAAAACAGATTAATCGTAGAGTATGGGGACCCGTGAATAAAGCGGCCCCGCCCTCACTCTCCCCAGACTCCTGTGAGCTTAGACTGCGCTATTCGGTTCCAGTATGCTCGAATAGGCGGAACTCGACGGAAAACAACCGATTGCCAGGCACAGGATTCTCATCATTGATAGCTGTTGCCTTAGGATAAAGTGGCTCTTAAATTAGAGTATCACATTGTCCGGTTTCTCTGCGGACGCACTTCCAACTGAAGGGAACAACATATGCCAGGAGGTCACAGCAATCGTCGCCTAAGCTACTTTATCCTATGTGCCAATCTTGTTTTGATAACTGTGATGTTTGCCGTGCGTGCTACATACAGCCCAATTGTATATTACACGATCGCTCTAATACAATGTATCGTAGCCAGTGTTGCTGCGTGGAAACTTGGGGTGTCGGCGATCAAAGCGGAGGCGGAGGATAGTCGCAAGCTCGCTGTTGCTGGAGGATTGCTGATCATGCCTTGGATTCTCTTTTCCTTCCTTGCCGGCTTCAGCGCGCCACCACTTGCGACCCCGTCAGAGAATCAGCTGCGTTATCTTATTCTCCTAATCAATGCGCTTATGATCGCGGGCGGACTGGTGGTCCTCCGACAAGCTCTGAGCGAAGCCGGCGAACGTTTTTACTCAACGCTCGGTTTTGCTGCGATCATATTCGCCTTCCCACTTTACGCCATCTTCACTTCCATCTCTTTAATTGAGTATCGTGCGATTGAGCGCGCTGTTTCACAACAGGCGAACTCTACAAACCCCATGCTGGACGAGATGTCTTTGGTCGCGCTGTTCTTTGGCGCGGTGCTGACTTATCTTGCGACAGCGTCGTTTGCTGCTGCACTCGGCAAAACTTCCTGGCTCGGACGATCCGCTAGTCGCGCATTTGTCGGGATTAGTCTATTTGCCGTACTGGGCGTTGCAATCAAGATGATTGAGGTCTTTCGGTCGCCCCAGAACCCAATGTGGGATTTCTCCCCATGGTATGCAATTCCGGGCAACGTACTCTCGATCCCAGCTATACCATGGATTATGCTCGTATTGGTCGGTGTAGTTTTGCTGAGGCGCGCTGGCGAAGGTAGACTTTGACGTGAACCGTCTTACATCTGACGGACCGACAAACTTAATATGGCTATTATAGACCGAAGATAATGGCGGGGTGGGCGAGACGCGAACTCCCCCTGCGCGCAAATCCTTACTCTTTCCCCAACTCTTTGCGCACGGCGTTGATCAGCCCTCCGCTTTCAACTATGCGGGCGACGCGCTCGGAGTATTTGCCGACCTCGATCTCGCCCCCGTCGATGATAATGACCCCCCGGCGCAGGTTGACGCAGATCTGCTCGCCGCCATCGAAGTGGCCGCCGAGGTCGGCGGTGATGAGCGGGAGTCCGGCGTTGATGGCGAGACGGAAGAACTCGCGCGGGAAGGATCGGGCGATGATGCAGCGCACGCCGCCGGCCAGGAGGGCGCGGGCGGTGTTCTCGGCGTCATCGCCGAGGCCGAAGCGGTCGCCGGCCACGATGATGGCGCTATCGGGCAGTTTCTTGCCGGAGAATTCAGGCAGATCCTTAAGCAGGTGTTTGGCGATCTCGGTGCGTTTCCCCGCGCGGTGTTTGGCAGGGCAAATCATTTCGGTGGTGATGTCGTCGCCGGCGACGATCACGGTGCCGGTGATATCTTTCATGCTGTCCCCAACTTACAAAGACGAAACGACAGAAGGTGAATTCGGATGTAGTTCCTGTTCAAAGGGGTGCCCGGCTTGCCAGCCGGTGCGCCCGGTGGTGCGGAAGTGTTCAAGGCGGCGGATCGTGATCTCCGCGAAGACCGGGTCGAGGTCGCAGGTGACACACAGACGGCCGGTCTGCTCGCAGGCGATTAACGTCGTGCCCGAGTGCGCGAAGAAATCGGTGACGAGATCCTCGGTGCGCGAAGAAGCCATCACGATACGCTCGATGGCCGCGAGGGGTTTCTGTGCATAGCAGCCGTTGACATTTTCCTCGCGGCGGTAGAATACCTGCTGAAGGTCGACCCAGACATTGCCGGGGCGGATAGTATCGCCTCTCCCCCGCTCGGTGTTCTCGGTGCGCTTACCATCGACAGTTTTGTAGTAGCCGCGGAGGACTTTCGGAATGTCGGTGTACTGCACGGCGAAGGGCGGGTTGCCTTTCGTGTAGTAGAGCAGTTCCTGGCGGACGGCCATCCAGTTGCGCTGGGTACCGTAGCCGCGCTGGTTGCGCATAGTGATGAATGAGCGGGAGGCGAACGGCGTGTCGGCCATCATCGCCATGAACTGCGGCAGCGGCTGGAAGTGGTGGTCCTGGTCGGCGCCGAGCCAGATGTAGAGGGCGGCGTCGGCGGCGAGGATGGAGGAGGTCGTGTCGATCCAGCGCCGGCACCAGGCGGTGTAGTCGAGTGAGGGGAGCTTCTCCCCCATCACGAGATTGTACGGTGGATCCTGAATGGCAAGGGCGGCGCGGCGCTTCCCGAAGAGGCGGCGGATAAACGCGGGGTCGGCGGCATCGCCGCAGGCGACGATATGGCGACCGAGCGGGTCACGCCAGATGTCCCCTTTGCGGAGGCGGCAGTGGGGCAAGAGCGAGGAACGGACGGCGCCGGTATCGGTATCGAGTCGCGGGAGCGGCTGGTAATGCATGGGAGGAGTATGCGGGTGCTTCCGGGAGGGCCGCAACAAAAACTATCGGCCGCGATCAGTAGGCGACAACGGTCAGGAGGAGACTGATGTTGACCGAACCGACATCGAGATCGGAATCGCTGTCGCAGCAGGGTTCGCCTTTGCCTCCGACCAGTACAACACCGGCCTGCACCTGCTTCGTGAATTCGTAGCCGCCGCTGACCATATACGACCAGCCGCGCCACACGCCGATTGTCCCAGGCTGACCGAAGCCGTACCGCCCGACGCCGACAGAGCTGTAGAAGCTGTGCCCGCGCAGGCCGAAATAGTGATACCAGGCGGGACCGATGAACATGTGGTGGACTTCGACGTCATCGCCGTAGATATCCCCTATGTCAGAGCCGTAGAACACCCAGTTCATCTCGACGACCGCCATGTTGCGATCGTCCCAGGCGTAGCCGGTCAAGAGGTGTGAGGCGAAAGCACCGCCGGTTTCATCGACGAGCGGTTTGAAGGTCCAATCATCGGCACTTGATGACCAGTGCGCATACGGAGCAAAACCAATCCCGCCGCCAAGGACGAAGCCTTTGCGGCTGCCATCGAAGGCAGAGCAGTTGATGGCGGCGACGAGAATGAGCCCAAGGAGCAGGACAATAATGCGCTTCATGATCTTCCTCCCCAGGAAGCCGGATGTTGACTATGCCGGTGGCAGTGTACTCGCCCACTCTTCAAGTGTGGTCGTATTGGGACCAAGTAACGCATTGGCGGGACGGGGGTCAACATCTTCGTGGGCTTTCTCCATGTATTCGAAGAACGGGATGATGTGGCGGAGGATTTCCATGCCGGGAAGCGCGGCGGCCATTTTCGCCTGCCAGAAGGGGACCTCCTGCGGTTTCACCTGGGGCGCGCGCAGGACGCAGTAACGGCGCGCGGCGTCGAGCATGGTCATTTTCTCAGGGCCGAGGCAGTAGAAGAGTTGATTCGCTGCGGAGTCAGTGCGCAGTGCGGCGGCAACCTGGCGAGCGTAGTCGGAGGCGGCGAGCCATCCGAGCGGGAGCTTCTGGTGTCCGAGCAATCGTCCGCCCCCCTTCTCGATCATCATCGGGAGCGCGTCGAAGAACCACGAGGCGCGGAAGATCGTGAACGGGATGCCGCTGTCGATGAGGGATCGTTCGGCGGTGAGTTTGGCGTCGCTATACGCACTGCGCGGCTGGCCCTCGCCGATGTTGGAGGAGGAGATCATCATAAGGCGGCGCACGCCGCAATCGCGCGCGACGCGGACCACAGCGGCAGTGCCTTCGACCTCAATCGACCGAAGCTTCTCGGGATCCCCCTCAGCGTTCAGGCTGATGTAGACGGCATCGCTGGCGGTGAGCGCAGCCGTGAGTGTTTCCGGGCGGCGGACGTCGCCATCGACAACCCGGATGTGGTTGCCGAGATTCGCGGCCGCCTTCTCGGGTTGGGTAGACATGACCGTGACATCAAAGCCGTCGCCGGCCAAACGGGTGGCGACCGGTTTGCCGAGCATGCCGGTGCCGCCGATTACGAGGATTTTGTGCATAACTTCCCTTCTGCGGTTGTGGGCCGCTCTGTGAGGGGCGGTCTATCGGCTATACGATAGCCACCAGTAAGCCATTTAACCACAACAAAATGCGTCGGGAGAAATATTTCCGACGTATGGGCTTGGCAGGCCGCCTTCATTTGCTTATTTTACAGCCCTATGGAAGACAATACGATATGGGCGCCATGGCGAGCCGACTTCGTTTTCGGCGAAAAGGAAGACGGCTGCGTGTTTTGCAATCGCATCGGGCGAGACGAGGATTCTGTGGATAACCTCATTGTCCACCGTGGCCGCCTCAACGTGGTGATTATCAATAAGTACCCGTACAATCCGGGGCACTCGATGGTGGTGCCGATCCGTCATGTTGGCGAGCTGGAGGATCTCACCGTCGAAGAAGCGGCGGAGTTTTTCGAGCTGACGCGCCTGACGGTGCGCATGATGCGGCAGGCGTACCATCCGCGGTCGTTCAACCTCGGGATGAATATCGGGCGTGAGTCGGGCGCGGGCATTCCGGAGCACCTGCACATGCACGTGGTGCCGCGCTGGGTGGGGGATACGAATTTCATGCCGGTGGTCGGCAAGACGAAGATCATGTCGGTGCCGCTGGACAGGGTGTACGACTTGCTGCGACGCGAGTTTACGAAGGAGCCGGCAAAGTAGTATGGCGCGCCGCAAAAAGATCCCCACCAAGTCGGAGCTGCTGCAATTGCAGAAGCTGTACAAGACCGACGAAAAGATCGGCGAGCGGCTCGGCGGTGTGCCGGCCTACCTCGTGGCGTACTGGCGGCGGAAGAAGAATGTCGCCAAACACTCGGTGCCGAAGTTCTCGGAGCCCGAGGTGCGCAACCTGTGGGAGCGGTTCGGCGACGACGATCGATGCGGGCTGGAGCTGGGGATTTCCAAGGCGGCGTTTTACAACTGGCGGCGGCGGTATGGGATCAAGGAGAAGCCGGCGTTTCTGAAGCTTGAGCAGCTGGAGCTGAATCTGCCGGGGCTCAAGCAGCGCGGGCATGCGGTCAGCCTGTACGGCAAGCAGACAGTGGCGCAGAAGATAATCGCGCGGGCGGCGGGGAAGGAAAAAGCTGAGATCGGCGATCTGGTCACGGTCGAGCCGGATCTGACGGTGGCGCATCACGACGCCGCCGATGTTCTGCGGTACTTCAAAGAGATCGGCACCGAATACGTGTGGAATCCGTCGAGGATAGCGATCTCCCTGTCGCGCTGTTGCGAAGGCGACAGCTGCATCACGGCGGGCGATTACATGGCGGTGCGGGAGTTCGCGCGGCGGCAGGGGATCCAGCAGTTTTACGATGTGCACGAGGGCGCCTGCCATCAGCTGGTCGCCGAGCACGGGCTCGTGACGCCGGGGCAACTGGTGGTGGGGACAGATGCGTACGCGACGACGTACGGCGCGCTGTCGGCATTTTCGACCGGGATTTCGCCGATGGAAATGGCGGCGGTGTGGGCGAGCGGGCGGATCTGGCTGAAGGTGCCCGAGACGATCCGAATCGACGTAACGGGCCGCCGGACGCGCGGCGTGTACACGCGGGATATCATCCTGAACCTGCTCAAGCGTCTCGGTGCGTCGAAAGCGGATTACCGGGTGATCGAGTTCCATGGCCCGGCGATTTCGCACATGACGATCAGCGAGCGGATCACGCTGTGCAACGCGGCCGCCGACCTCGGGGCGAAAGGGGCTATCTGCCCGTTCGAGGCGGTGACGCGGCGGTATCTCAATCCGCGCAACGGGAGCCACTTCCAGGCGATGCTTTCAGACAAGGATGCCGAATATACCGAGATGTTCCAGATCAATATCGATCCCCTGGTGCCGCAGATTGCCGGCCCGAACAGCACCGAGGAGGTGCGGGCGGTAAAGGATCTGGACGGCCTCACGGTGCAGATGGTCGTGATCGGCACGGGCACGAACGGCCGATTCGATGACCTTCGGGTGGCGGCGGATATCCTCAAGGGGAAAGAGGTACATGCCGACTGCCGGGTGCTGGTAGTGCCGGCCTCGCGGTCGGTTTATCTTGAAGCGCTGAAGAAGGGGTTGATTCGCGTGTTCGTGGAGGCGGGCGCGACGGTCATGGATCCGTCGGCGGGGTTGTACGGGGATCGCCTCGGCGAGCAACTGGGGGCGGGCGAGCGGTGCCTCGCGACGACCAATACGGCGTTATTCTGCAAAGCGGCGGAGTTCGGGGCGGAGTTGTACCTGTGTTCGCCGGCGACGGCCGCAGCGACAGCACTTAACGGGCGGATCACCGATCCCGCGCCGTACGTGCGGTAGGCATCGGGCGGATCAGTCGGTCCGGTTGTGCCGGTAGGTAATCACCTGCACCCGTTCCAGGGTCACCAGTCCTTCTCTAATCAGCACATCGAGCTCGGGCAGGAACGCCCGGATGTTCTCTTCGGAATCGACAATCTCAATGACAATCGGCAGATCCTCGGAGAGGCGCAGAACTTTAGCCGTGTGGATGCGGCTGTTGGCGCCGAAGCCGAGGAAGCCGCGCAGGACGGTGGCGCCGGCCATGCCGCGTTTGCGGGCCTCTTCGACGACGACTTCGTAGAGCGGTTTGGGGCCGACTTTGTCGCTTTCGCCGATAAAGATCCGGAGCAGGAAGGCATCCGAAGGCAGTTTCATCCGTGTCCCCTTTCGTTACGCAAGGCGGCCGAGCGTGATGCCGGCGAAGAGCGCGGCAAAGCCCAGCACATTCTGCAGGCCGATGTTCGCCAGAGCGTAGAGCCACTCCCCTGACCGGGCCAGTTCGCCGGTTTCGAGCATAAAGGCGGAGAAGGTCGTGAAGGCGCCGAGGAAGCCGATCAGAATCACGATGCGGGTGTCGGCGGTGACGGGCCAGCGGTTTTCGAAGAGGGTCCAGATCAGGCCGGCGAGAAAGCAGCCGGTGATGTTGACGACAAGGGTTCCCCAGGGGAACGAGATGCCGTCGACGCGGTGGACGAGTCCCGCGAGGCCGTAGCGGGCGAGGGTTCCGAGCGCTCCGGCGAGGGCGAGCCAGAGGAGTTTGTGCAGCACGGCGAGCGTTCTCCTTTCGTGGGCCTCTCCCCTGCCCCGCAGGAGTCGAGAACCACGGGGCAATATGCCGCCATTGATAATCCGGGGCAAGCGTATTTCGGAGCGCCAACGGCAGAGAAAGAGGCACGACCCCGCAGGGCCGTGCCTCGAATTGCAGAACGACGACTCGACGGTGTCAGACGGATTTGGTTTCGCGGCGGGCCGTATTCGTTTCGGTATCGACAGCAGGCTTCGCGGTCCGTTGGTCGGCCAGCGTGGCGGTGAGGGCCGCAAGGAGCCGGGTGATGTTCTCCTCGGAGGAGGAGTAGCCCATGAGCCCGATGCGCCAGATGTCTCCGGCCATTTCGCCGAGACCGCCGCCGATCTCGATGCCGTGGCCGTCGAGCAGCGCCTTGCGCACCGCGGCGTCATCGACGCCCTCGGGAATCTCGACCGAGTTGAGCTGCGGCAGGCGGGATTTCTCTTCCACTACGAACTCAAGCCCCAGTTTTTCGAGGCCGGCTTTGAGTTTCAGGTGGTTGTCGCGGTGGCGGGTCCAGCTGTTCTCGAGGCCCTCGGCCTTGAGGATGGTCAGGGCCTGGTAGAGGGCGTAGATGTTGTTGACCGGCGCGGTGTGGTGGTAAGCGCGCTTCTTGCCGGCGCCCCAGTACTGGGTGACGAGGTTCAGATCCATGAACCAGCTCGTGACTTTGGTGCGGCGGTTGCGCACGACCTGCATGGCTTTCTCGCTGAAGCTTATCGGCGAGAGGCCGGGGATGCAGGAAAGGCACTTCTGCGAGCCGGAATAGACGACATCGACACCCCACTCATCGAGCTTGACGGGAACGCCGCCGAGGGAGGTGACGGCATCCATGATGACCATGACATCGTAGCGGTGGGCGATGGAGGCGAGGGTCGAGGCGTCGGACAGTGCGCCGGTCGAGGTCTCGGCGTGGACGAAGGCGAGGTAGCGGGCATCGGTGTGTTTGCGCAGGGTGTCCTCGACTTTCTGTGGGTCGACCGCGCAACCCCACTGGTCGTGGATCACGACCGGGACGCCGCCGATACGCTCAATGATGTCGCGCATGCGGTCGCCGAAAACGCCGTTGACGCACACGACGACCTTGTTGCCCGGCTCGATCATGTTGACCAGGCAGGTTTCCATTCCGGCCGAGCCGGGGGCGGAGACGGGCATGGTCATTTCATTTTCGGTCATGAAAGCGTAGCGGAGGAGTTCCTTGGTCCGGTCCATGAGATCGACGAACCAGGGGTCGAGGTGACCGACGGTCGGCCGGCTCAGGGCCTCGAGCACTTCGGGGTAGACGGCGGATGGTCCGGGGCCGAGCAGTAACCGTGCGGGGGGCTGGAATTGTGGTATGTTCATGGCAGTCCTCATCAGATTTATGGTTACGATTTGCCCGCGGTCGGAGCACCGGCCGCGGTCAAATCGGCTGTTGTCGCCGGGTTACCGGTTCTTAGTGGTGCCGGAGGGGACACGAGTTGTATTCGGAGTCGTGCGCGGTCTGAGTGTCTGGTCGGCCCGGGTGTGGTGTTCTTCGGCCCGGGTGAAGTCGGGAGTCGGTTCCCTGAACTGCTCTTCTTCGGTGGATCCGGTCAGGGCGGCAGTCGACGTTTGGCCGGCGGTAATGACGGCGCTGACGGTGTCGAAGTAGCCGGCGCCGACGAACGA
>JBGSIV010000143.1:0-18067 GCA_041742355.1 Candidatus Zixiibacteriota bacterium | reverse complement strand
GTCGAGATGGGCTGGGAAGAAGCCCTGAAGCTGAAGAAGTAAATCGTAGGTCGGGTTCGGAGGGGTCGAGGATCCCGAGAAACCCGACTTGCTAATGCAGACGTAATGAGTCACCCACAGCTTGCTGTGGGATCGGTGAATACAGCGAGCGAGCACCCCACGGCTTGCTGTGGGATCCTGTGGTGTCACCCTGAGCGGAGTCGAAGGGTGACGGTTCGGTCAAACACGGCTCTGCGTGTTTGACGTGAATGACGAAGAGACTGGATTCCTGCTGTTACAGAAATGACAGAATCGAGAGGTTGGATTTGATCAACGTCAGGACCATAAAGGTCCTGACCTACATCAGGAACTTATAGCTGTACGTCTCCTTGTAGGTCAGGACCCTTGTGGTCCTGACACTTGACGCAACGCGAACGCTTAGTGACTGTCATTGCGAGGAGCGGCGCGACGAAGCAATCTCTCCTCCTGTAGGTAAGGCCGCTTGTAGCCTGACAACTGACTTTCGGAACCCTCGATATCGAACGAATCGCTAATGCCCAATTAAGGAGATACCTTGAACAGGACACTGCTGATCATCAAGCCGGATGCCACGGAACGTAACCTGATCGGACATATCGTCAGCCGCCTGGAAAATGCCCGGTTCAAAGTTGTCGGAATGCGCCTGGTGCACCTCAAACGTGAGGACGCGGAGCGCTTCTACGAAGTCCACAAGGAGCGCCCGTTCTACAAATCACTCGTGGCGTTCATGACCTCGGGACCGGTCGTCCCGATCGCGGTGGAGAAGGAGAACGCGGTTGCCGACCTGCGCGCCCTCCTGGGCGCTACCAATCCCGAACAGGCGGCCTGCGGCACCATTCGCTACGAGATCGGGCGGAATATCGAACAGAATTCGGTTCACGGTTCTGATTCGGACGAGAACGCCAGCCGCGAGATCTCGTTCTTCTTTGAAGGATTAGCCTGATCCGACAGGTGGTGCAATCACCTGCTTTGTGAACTTACCGCGCAGGCCGGACCCGGAACACGGGCCCCGGCCTGTTGTCGTATTTGGATAACGCAGCGAATGAAAATCGCCCTTGACTATAGTGGCTCCCCGCTGGAGCTGGATATCCCAGATTCCTTTTCAGTGGAGACCTTTGCACCCCGATCGGTCGATCGTACTGCCGACTTCGCGGCGTTTCGGGACGAATTCCAGTCGCGCGGGGGAGAGGCCGCGATCGGCGGCTCGCCCCTTATCGTAATCAACGACGGCTACCGCAACACCCCGACACCGCTCGTGATTGAATGGCTCGATCAACTCGCGTCGAATCTCCTCGACCGCTCGTCGTTCCTCATAGCCACAGGCACTCACGACGCTCCGACCGAAGAACACTACCGCAATATTCTCGGACGATTCCATGATCGCCTCCGCCCCCGCACCGACTACCACCGCTGTGAGGACTACGCCACCATGGCGAAGTTCACCGATGATCCGCTCGGAGGAAAAGTGCTGGTTAATCGGGCGGTTCTGAACGACCGGCCGGTGCTCATTATTGGCTCAGTCGAACCGCACTATTTCGCCGGATTCACCGGCGGTCGCAAAGCGATTTTCCCCGGCCTTGTCGACCTCGCCACTACCGAACGCAACCACAACCTCGCCGCCTCTCTTGACGCCGCCCCGCTCAGGCTGACCGGCAACCCGGTCGCCGAACACCTCCAACTCCTGACCGACCAGATTGACAGCCCCCGCTTCTTCTCAATTCAGGTTGTGCTCGATGTCGACCACCGACCGGCAGGAGTCTTCTGCGGGCGGCTGGCCGACTCGTTTGGGCGGGCGGTGGCGCTGGCCGACCAAATCTACGCCCACCATGTCCCGCGGAAGTACGATATTGTGCTGGCCGAGCTTCGCCCCCCGCTGGACAAGAACTTGTACCAGCTGCAGAAGGCCGTCGAGAATTGCCAGGCAGCTGTGGCTGACGGAGGTGCGCTAATCGTGCTGTCCGCGTGTGAAGAGGGGATAGGTTCCCCGCACTTCTACGGCCTGGCGGAACGGTGGGATCCGATGCGAAATCTGCCCGCCGACGGCTCTCCGGTGACCTTTGGCTCCCACAAGCTGTCGCGGGTGGTGACAATAACGCGGCGGGTCCAGGTCCTAGTTCATACCAGAGTTGCCAAACAGGACGTAAGAAGGGTTTTTTACGAACCGCTTGACAATGTACAGGATTTTTTGTACTCAAAGCGGGATGATTGTGAAAAATGTAACGTGGCTGTTGTGTATGACGCGGGTCACACGGTCCTTGCCAACTAATTCTACACCGCGCCGTGTGCAACGATAGGAGGTTCTGATGAACAAGAAGATTGCCGTAGTCGGTGCCGGTAACGTGGGCGCCGCGTGCGCTCAGTACCTGGCCGAGGCCAATTTGGCCGACGTCGTTATGATCGACATCGTGGAAGGCTTGCCGCAGGGAAAAGCGCTCGACATGAGCCAAGCCGGACCCGTGCGCGGGTACAATGCGATGGTCGAGGGCTCGAATGATTTCTCGGCGCTCAAAGGCTCCGATATCGTCGTCATGACCGCCGGCCTGGCTCGCAAGCCCGGCATGACCCGCGAAGACCTGCTGACCAAGAACGCCGAGATCGTCGGCGGCGTCGCCAAGGAAATCAAGAAACATGCGCCGAAGTCGTACGTGATCGTCGTATCCAACCCGCTCGACCTCATGACCTACCACATGATGAAGGTCACCGGATTCCCGAAAGAGCGTGTGGTCGGTCAGGCCGGCGTGCTCGATTCCACCCGCTTCCGCACGTTTATCGCGATGGAACTGGGCGTGGCGATGGCCGATGTCCAGGCGATGGTCCTTGGCGGCCACGGCGACACGATGGTCCCGCTTTCGCGTTACACGACCGTCGCCGGCGTACCGATCGGCGAGCTGATCCCGAAAGACCGCATCCAGGCGATCGAAGAGCGCACGGCCAACGGCGGCGGCGAAATCGTCAAGCTGCTCAAGACCGGCTCGGCCTACTACGCCCCCGCGGCGGCCTCGGTCCAGATGGTCCGCTCGATCTTCAACGACGAAAAGCGCCTCCTCCCGTGCTCCTGCTACCTCAACGGCGAGTACGGTATCACCGATATGTACATCGGCGTTCCCTGTATCCTCGGCGCCAAGGGCATCGAGAAAATCATCGAGCTGAAACTCAACAAGGCGGAACTCTCCTCGCTGCAGAAGTCCGCGTCGACCTACAAAGAACACATGAAGATCATGGGCTACTAAAGGAGCTGCCATGGCCAAGTACAAGTACATCGAGGTCCCCAAGGAAGGGACGCGGATCACGGTGAAGAACAAACAGCTGCAGATCCCGAATGATCCGATCATCCCGTTCATCGAAGGCGACGGCACCGGCCGCGACATCTGGAAAGCCACCCGCCGCGTGATCGACGCCGCTGTTGAGAAGTCCTACGGCGGCAAGAAGCGCATCGTGTGGATGGAAGTCTACGCGGGCGAAAAAGCCTTCGATCTGACCAAGGAATGGCTCCCCGAAGAAACGGTCGACGCCATCCGCAAGTATGTCGTGGCGCTCAAGGGCCCGCTCACAACGCCCATCGGCGGCGGTATCCGCTCCCTGAATGTCAGCCTGCGCCAGTTCCTCAACCTCTACGCCTGCGTCCGCCCCGTGAGCTACTTCCGCGGCGTCGGTTCGCCGGTCGTTCACCCCGAGAAGATGAATGTCATCATCTTCCGCGAGAACACCGAGGACGTCTACGCCGGTATCGAGTGGCAGAAGGGCAGCAAGGATGCCAAGACCGTTATCGAGTGGCTGAACAAGAAGATGAAAACCGAAATCCGCCTTGACAGCGGTATCGGCATCAAGCCGATCTCCCAGACTGGCACCACCCGCCTTGTGCGCAAGGCGATCAAACACGCGATCGAAAAAGGGCTCAAGTCGGTGACGCTTGTCCACAAGGGCAACATTATGAAGTACACCGAAGGCGCCTTCCGCGATTGGGGCTACAAGCTGGCCAAGAAGGAATTCGCCGCCCAGACGATCACCGAGGACGAGCTGTGGGCCAAGTTCGACGGTAAGCAGCCGGCCGGCAAGATCGTCATCAAGGATCGCATCGCCGACTCGATGTTTCAGCAGATCCTGACCCGTCCCGATGAGTACGAGGTCCTCGCGACCCCGAATCTCAACGGCGACTACCTGTCGGATGCCTGCGCGGCGCAGGTCGGCGGCTTGGGTATGGCTCCCGGCGCCAATATCGGCGACTTCGTGGCCCTCTTCGAGGCGACCCACGGCACCGCGCCGAAATACGCCGATAAGGACGTCATCAACCCCGGCTCTCTGATCCTCTCGGCTGTGATGATGCTGGATTACATGGGCTGGCCCGAGGCCGGCAAGATGATCCACAAGTCGCTGCAGACGACGATCGACAAGAAGACGGTGACCTATGATCTGGAGCGGCAGATGCAGGGTGCGACAAAAGTCGGCACTGCGGAGTTCGCCACCCAGATGATCAAGAACATGTAGGTTTGGACCATCTCCACAGAGAAGGGCAGGACCGGTTGGTCCTGCCCTCTTTCATGAATGACTGTCTGAGCCCCCTCAACAGATTCCTACTTCTTCTCCAGCTTCTCCAACCGCTTCTTCAGCGCCTCGTTCTCGGCCTTCAGCTCCTTGATCGCCTGCACCAAAAGCGGCGTGATTCGGCTGTAGTCGACCGTCAGCGAACCATCGTCCTGCGTGGTCACCGCCTCAGGCAGCACCTGCTGGACATCCTGCGCGACAAACCCAACCTGCCGCTCATCACTGAACTGCTGATCGGGATACTCGTCGGTGCGCCACGAGTAGCGAACACCGTCGAGCTGCTCGACCATCGGCAGCGCTCCTTCGATGGTCTCGATATCCTTCTTGAACTTCTCGTCCGAGCAGGCGCCGATTGTGCCGGTGTAGCAGATGTTGCCGACCACGTGGAGGGCCTGTGTGGGAGCGTCAGTACCGATGCCGATCCGGGCATCACCGTTCACCCGCAGCGAGATCTTGCTCGGCGGCGGCGGGGGAAAGCCTACCCCCAATGGCCCGACGAGTGTGATTGAACCCGACGTGGCCGATGACAACGCGCTGATGTACGAAATCGTGCCGCCCTCCTGGCCCGGCCCCAAGCGCAGTTCACCCCCCGCGGCATCGGCGGTCATCTTGCACAACTTCTGCGCGGTGCCGTCCACCGCCTTGGTCGCCATTGACAGCGCCGCCGCGCTCGCCCGCGTGCCGTAGGTAACTTCCATCTGCGCGAGCGATAGGGGGGATCCGCCATTCGGATCCATGAGGTTCATCGCGATCCGGCTCCCGAACGGAGAGGGACCGACGCCCATAACTTGACCGGCGTTATCAAAAAAGCTCATCGACGGCCCCGAACCCGCTTCGCACCCCAGGCGAAGCCACTCTTTCGGCGGCTCGGGCTGTGGCGCGAACATCCTGACCCACCCGCTTCCGGCAAGGTCCCCCTCGGCCGAAATCAGCACCCGCGGTGGTTCCGGTTGCGGGGCAAAGATCCGCCAACTGACGTTACCGGCAGGAGAGGCATTGATCTCGAAGGCCGGTTCGCCGCGGTACGCCGCGTTCTGGTTGAACACCTTTAGCGAGGCCCCGCCGCTGGCCGAGGAAAGGTTCAGGCCGGGTCTCCGAAGGCCGACGGCGCTCTTCTCCTCATCAATCCAGCTCAAATCGACCCAACTGCTGTCTCCGTGAGTGCCCGCTGTGATGGCCGTGTCGCCCGCCACGGTTTGCACCTGAAGCTCCCCTTCGCCCGTCTGCACCGTTCCCAGCACGCGGTAGGCAAACGACGCTGCCGGCAGCGCCGCCAGCCGCGTCCGCGGAGTCAGCTCCGGATCCGCGCCTACTTTAACTCCGAGCCACTGCTCGGCCGACTTGAACGTAGTGTCGTAAAGAGGCGAGACCGCACCGAGCAGCACGTTGAACAGACCGTTGGTGACAATCACCGACTGCGTCTCGCTCCATGCAGGCGTAGTGCCAGGGGCAGAGCCATTGTAGAGCGCGAATGTGAGGCTGTACGTGCCCGTGAGCGGCAGCCCCGAGCTGTTGGTCAGTTTCCCCTGATAGTTGACTTGAATCGGCTCCTGGGCCAGGAGTGAGCTTGCCGCAATCAGGATGACTGCGGCAAGTGCGATGGAGAATAGGTGTCGAGAAGCCATGAGATGCTCCCTATGATGAGGTATGTTGATCTCTGCTTGTCATTTCGGAGTCCTGCGGTCATTCGGCCCGGCGATCCGTTAGGGGTACAGGCGGAATGCTATCGGAAATATAACTCGCACGCACGAAAACTCAAGATGAAACCGGAGCGATACGTCTAATATAAAGAAGAAGGGTCCGCATCCAAAGGAATCGGGCCCTTTTCTTTGAGATCTCTAATCGGTTGCTGGATCGCGGTCTACTTCTTCTCCAGTGCCTCAATCCGTTTCTTCAACGCTTCGTTCTCCGCTTTAATGTCGCCCATTGCGGCCACCTGCGCCTGCAGTTCCTTGATCGCCTGCACCAGGAGCGGCGTAATCCGGCTGTAGTCGACTGTGAGCGACCCGTCCTCCTGCGTAGTCACCGCCTCGGGCAGCACCTGCTGGACATCCTGCGCGACAAACCCAACCTGCCGCTCATCACTGAACTGCTGATCGGGATACTCGTCGGTGCGCCACGAGTACCGAACGCCATCAAGCTGCTCGACCATCGGCAACGCGCCGTCGATCGGCTCGATATCCTTCTTGAATTTCTCATCCGAGCAAGCGCCGATTGTCCCGGTGTAGCAGATGTTGCCGACCACGTGGAGGGCCTGCGAGGGGGCATCTGTGCCAATACCGATCCGAGGGCCGGAGGAATTTGCAACCAGTGCGATCGTTGGCGGAGCGGTCGCGCCGGCCGCTCCCACTACTTTCAGAGTGCTCTGAGTGAGATCTGACAAGCCACTGATCACCGGCCGCCCAAAAGCACCGTCGGCGCCGGGACCGACCCGGACTTCTCCGCCGGCAGCATCGGCGGTCATTCTCACCAAATCCCGGTACCCGGCGTCTGCCTCGGCGGACATGATGAAAGTAGTGCCGGCCGCCCGCGTGCCATAACTCGTGTTGATCTCAAAGAGCTTGCCGGGAGGTTCGGGTTGCGGATCGAACATTTTGATACTGAACCCGGTGTTCCACGGGGTCGGCTCCACCCCCATCACCTGTCCGGCCTGATCGAAGAAGCTCATGGACGGCCCGGAAGCGGCAGACGCGGCTAACTCGAACAGCTTGCCCGGAGGTTCGGGCTGGGGATCAAAGAGAATAGCCTCAAAGACGCCGTCGGGTCGCGACCTGAGCCTGAAGGATTCGTCGCCCACATGGGCCGGATCTTGATTGAACAGGTTGAACGCGGTTCCCGCCACGCCGGTACGGAACCTCATGCCGGGACGGGTCAGCAGTTTAGACGAGGGGTCATTCCAATCCATACTTAATACGGTGCTGTCGAGATCCGCCGTGACTGAAACCGCCTCGTTCCCCGAGGGTCCCTGGATCACCAACTCGCCGTCTCCGGTCGTCACGCTTCCGAGCACACGATGTGCCGCGGAGGCCACCGGGAAAGCGGTCAGCCGTGTTCTCGGACTGATCTCCGGATCACCGCCCACCCTGATCCCGAGCCACTGCTCGGTGGCTTTAAAGAGCGTGTCGTACAAGGGATTGAACGATCCGAGCCGAACTGCGAAGAGACCGCCGGCCACGGGGACTGCCGACTGTGTTTCGACCCACACGGGCGTCGGGCCGTCGTACAGCGTGAAAATGAGATTGTACGAACCGGTCAACGGAGTGCCGCCGCTGTTCGTCAGTCGCCCCTGGTAGTTGATCTGAACCGGTTCCTGGGCCAAAAGTGAGCTCGCCGCGATCAGGAGAATTGCGGCAAGTGTATACGTGAATAGGTGTCGAGAAGCCATGCGATGCTCCCTTGGATATATCGATTCTTGCTTGTAATTCGAAGTCCTGCGGTCATTCGGCGCCCCTTCTACGACACCGAGCAATAGACATAGTCCTACGAAAAATATACCAGAAATGCAGGAAAATCCAAGACAAAATCGGACTGATGAGTCTAAGATCGTGTTCTGGGAGGGCTATGGATGACTGTCAGATGCAGCCCGCATAAGGAGGTACGGCGCAATGCCGACCCACAGCACCACAACCGGCCAGAGGTTACCGGTCGTGACATCATAATTGGCGAGCAACTGGGTCAACGTGTTCTTGGCCACGAAGTAACCGAAGATGAACTCGAACGCGACAGTCAACCCAACCCAGGTCAGTCCAATTACTATGGCATCCGAGGATTGCACCGTACGTAATCGACGCAGCAGCAGGGCATACAGAGTGATGAGGATTATAAGCGTTACCCCCGACATCGGTCGGGCAACAGATTCCCCCCAGCGCGGTTTGAGGGCCGCCTCCCGAAAAACCCCGTTCCCCACCCCGAGAAAGGGGAGAGGCAGCCACGACAGCAATGTAAATGCGAGAAGGCTCATGCCTGTCGCTTCCGCATCTATCAGGAATCTACACTATCTCTCGCAACACCGCCCGCACTGGGGAGGCATCCATCTCGCTGAATTTGAGCGGCAGCGCTATCAATTCGTAACGCCCCGCCTCGACATGCGACAGCGCGAGGTTCTCCAGAATCGCCACACTCCCCTCGGCGAGAATCTTGTGCACCGCCATGTCTTTGGCATCGACCCGCTCTATCGATGGCGTGTCGATCCCGATGAGCCGCACCCCCATGCCGACCAGAGCCCGCGCGGCATCCTCGGTCAGGTGTGCAAACGCCTCCGGAAACATCCCGGCCGCTCCGCCGGTGCCGGTCTTCAGCAGGATGCGCGGCGCTGAGATGTCGCGTTTGGTCTCTCCAACCCCGAAGATCATCTCCGGCGTGATCCCCACCGACAACAGCTTCGGATCGGCCGCGGCCAGATCGATCACCTGCGCCTCCCCGACAAAAGCGTCGAGATCGACCTCGGCGATCGACATGCCTTCCTCGTTGAAATGCCGCGGGCTATCGACGTGCGTTCCCGTGTGCAAACTCATCGACACCCCGCCGATATTGACCGAACCGGTCTCCTCGATCCGTCCCGTCCAGAATGGCTTGAACTCCGCATCCCCCGGCCAGACCGCCATGCCCGGGCTGAGCATCTGCGAGATATCGATAATCCGTCCCATGTCAACTCCCTCTTACGTTACCACGCCTTTGGTCTCAAGATGTTTCCGAAACGCTCCGGTGGCGACAATGGTTTCGATTTCCGCCACCGCCTCGTCAACCTCCTGCTCGGTATTGTAGAAATGCGGCGAGAGTCGGATACCCGCTTTGGGGCGGAAGTCGCAGAGGAAATCGCGCGCGTTCAACTCGGTCGCGATCGCCAGCCCGTTTTCGATATCGATCGCCACCGTCCCCGCCCGTTCGGCCGGATTCAGCGGCGTGGTCGTTTTCCATCCCTTGGCGTGGGCGAGATCCAGCAGGCGCGCGGTCATCTTCTGGGAGTGCGCGCGGATCGGGCCGATGCCGATCTCGCTCACAATATCCAATCCCGGACGGCACATGTAGAGCGCCGGCACCGATGGTGTCCCGTTCATGAACCGGTAGGCGCCGCTGGTGAGCTTAATCGGCTCCGGCCGAAACTGAAACGGCGTCTCGTGGGCCAGCCAGCCGGTGAAGCTCGGCTGGAGCCTGTCGATCAGGTCCGGCCGGACATACAGAAAGGCCGCCCCTGGCCCTCCGCAGAGCCACTTGAGACACCCGCCGACCGCGAAATCGGCGCCGAGGGCGCTGATATCCACCGGCACCGAACCAAGTGACTGGTAAGTGTCGAGCACCACCTGCGCTCCCACCTGGTGGGCTTTCTCGATAATCGCGGCGGCATCGACAAGGTACGAGCTGCGGAACAGCACATGCGATATCGGCACCAGCAGCGTGGTCTCATCAATCGCCTCCAGGAGCCGTTCGATCGGGACCGTGATGCCGTCGGGGCAGGGGACAATCTCGACCCGCCCGCCCCGGGCGTTGACCCAGTCGTGGTAGAGGTACTTGATCGACGGGAACTCCATGTCGACCATGACCACCTTGTTGCGTTTGCCCGAGAAATCGAAACAGGAGATGACAATCGCCGACGCAGTCGTGACATTGATCTGCATCGAGACCGTGTCTTTCGGCGCGTTCATCAGCTGGCCGATTGTGTCGCCGACCTCCCCGGCCAGCAGCCACCACGTGTCGCGCCAGGCCCGCACTCCCCGGGTGGCCCACATCTCGGCGTAGGCAGCGGCCGCCTTGTGCCCCTCGTTGGGCATCGCCCCGAGAGAGTTGGAGATGAGGTAGTGGCAGTTCTGAACAGAGTCAAAGCGGGAGCGGTAATGGCTCGGGTCGGTCATAATGGCCCCAACGGCTAAGGATTGGCGTCAGTTGACCCAAAGTAACGAACATGGCGGTGTTCTGTCAATCGGCTTGCTGCTCTCCCGTGGATGAATCTCGCCCCGGTGCGCCGTGCAAGTTTTAGTGGACACCGCGTTGTTGGATCGGCTCCTTGCCAGCTGAAAAACACCTCAGAATGCAATCCGTGGTGTTGTAAATGCGCCGCCGGCGGAGGATTACTCCGCCGGTTTCCTTAACCGGCCTCCAATCTCAGGAGGGTCTAAATGGACTTCCTTCTGCTTCTCGTCGTTACCCTGGGCATAGCGATCGTCGTGTCGGCCATAGTCGTCCGCTTTTTCCGCGGGCCGATGGACAAGATTTTCATGCGCATAATCGGCGAAGAAGTCGCCGAAGCCTGGCGGAAATTCCTGACTTTCGCCCTGTTAATGGTCGGCATTTCGTCCAGGGTGCAGATCTGGAACCTCGAACGCTTCGTTATGCCCGTCTCGGAAGACCAGCTTCGCCCGATCCTGACCCCGGAATACCGGGGCTTGGAGATCTACCGCACAATCATGGGCACGCTTGGCGGGATGGCCTGGGCGCTGCTGGCCTTCGTGATCGTGAACGGGGAGAATCCAGGACAAGAGAATAGCATTCGGGCCGGCAGAACCGCTGCTTGCTCAACCATTCCATGAAAATTATCCCGCTTACTGACGTGAATCGAACGACCCTTATCGATGCCTTCTCGCATGTCCCGAAGGTAGACATAGCGTTCGATTGTGCGATCGATGGTCTGGCCGGAGAGTTTCTGTGTGGCTGCCCCGGTTCTTCCGAAGCCTTCCTGCTGCGGGTGGCGCCATTCTGTTACTTTGCCGGCGATGCTAATGGAGAGGCTGCCGCAGAACTTCTCCGATCGCTCGGCCGATATCACCTCATCATGCCTTCGGCTTCGGGTTGGTTCGATCGGGCCAGGGGAGTACTCGGCCGAAGAGTGCACCCGGTGAGGCGGTTCTCATATTCCACGGACTCGCTCTCACTTGACGGCCTGGAGGCAATACTCGCGGCAAGTCCTTACCGCAAGATGGTCGGTCCGATCACACATGAGGACGCCCGAATGGCCCTTGAGTGCCGCAACCACGTGATCGACCTGACGCACTTCCGTTCGGCGGACGATTTCATGGCTCGAGGCATGGGCTTTGAGATACGCGAGAAAGGGACGGTCGTCGGCGCCGCGTATTCATCGCTGGCTTGCCCCCATTCTATCGAAGCGAGTCTATTCATCCACCCGCAACATCGGCGGATGGGTCTTGGGACCGCTCTGGCCGCCCGACTGCTGGTGGAGTGTCTGCACCGTAACCTGCGGCCCAACTGGGATGCGACGAATCTGATCTCGCGCCGGTTGGCGGAGAAGCTGGGATTGACAGCTATCGGGGCGTATGAGGCGTTAGAAGTGCGTTAGGCCGTAGGTCGGGTCCGAAGGTGCGCAGCGTCGAGAACCCCGATTAAGGCGAAAAGATGCTCTCGACGTAGGTCAGACTCCTTGGAGCCTGACTGTATATCACTCTCGGCCTTGCTCCGTCAGACCGCAAGCGGCCTGACCTACCCATGAATCAAAGCCCGCCGTCCCATTCGAAACGGCGGGCTTCTCAATTCACGGAATATGCGCGAACGCTACTTCACCTTCGCCGGCTTCTGCTTGTGGGTTTCCCCCACAATCCGGAACGTATCGCGGGCGATAACTAGCTCTTCGTTGGTCGGCACCACCAGCACATGGCCGCGGGAACCATCGACCGAAATGTCCGTCTCGGCCGCTTTGGTGGCCACGTTCTTTTTCGGGTCGAGCGACAGGCCGATGAACTCCAGTCCGTCGCAGCACTTCTGCCGCACCTCGGCCGAATTCTCGCCGACGCCGCCGGTGAATACCACCGCATCGACCCCGCCCATCGCCGCGGCGTAGGAGCCGATGTACTTCTTGATCCGGTAGCAGTACATATCGAGGGCCAACTGGGCCATCGTATTGCCCGACGCGGAGGCCGATTGGATCTCGCGCATGTCGGAGGACACGCCCGACACGCCCGCCAGACCCGAGTGCTTGTTCAGGAGGGTGTTGGCTTCGTGCAGACTCAGTTCCTCCCGGGCCATGATGTGCAGGATGATCGCCGGATCCATGTCGCCGGAGCGCGTGCCCATGAGCAGCCCCTCCAGGGGAGTGAACCCCATCGAGGTATCGACCGAAATCCCGCCATCGACCGCCGCCATGGAGGCGCCGTTACCGAGGTGGGCGGTGATGACCTTCAGCTCGCTCAGCGGGCGGTTCAACATGACAGCCGCGCGGTCGCTGACAAACTTGTGGGAAGTGCCGTGGAAACCGTAGCGGCGGATGCCGTAGCGCTTGTACAGGACATACGGAATGCCGTAGATATAGGCGGATGGCGGCATGCCGTGGTGGAACGCCGTGTCGAACACCGCGACCTGCGGGAGCCCCGGAAGGGTTTTCTCACAGGCGTTGATACCGCGGATATTGTGCGGATTATGCAGCGGGGCCAACTCGATCAGGTTACGCAGTTCGAGCATGAGCTCCGGCGTGATCAGCACCGAGTCCTTGAACTTTTCACCACCGTGCACCACCCGGTGGCCGACCGCTTCGATCTCGGAGCGGTCTTTGATGACGCCGTGGTTGGGGGAGAGGAGGATCCCGACGATGTACTCGATCGCCTGGATATGGTCGAGAATCTCCGCCGAGATCTTGACTTCGTTCCGGTCGAACGGCTTGTGCGAGAGCACCGATCCGGACATGCCGATGCGCGACACCATCCCCTTGGCGATGGCTCTCTCTGTGTCGGTGTCAATCAGTTGGTACTTCACCGATGATGACCCGGCGTTGACAACGAGTATCTTCATTGCTTGCAATCCTTACTTATGCGCCGATCGAAAGGCTCGGTGCGGGCATCACTTTGTTGCCTTGGTTATCATACTGGAAGAAGCCGCGGCCGGTTTTCACCCCGAGGTGGCCGGACCGGACCATCTTGCGCAGGAGCGGGCAGGGGTTGTACTTATGGTCGGCCAGTTCGTCCAGAAGGTTGTCCATCCAGCTCATCACCACGTCGAGCCCCATCGTGTCGGCCAGCGTGAGCGGCCCCATGTTGAACCCGAAGCCGAGTTTCATCGCCCGGTCGATGTCCTCGGCTGACGCCACCCCTTCCATCAGCACGTGCATCGCTTCGTTCAAGAGCGGCACGATGATGCGGGTGGTTACGTAGCCGGGGTACTCGTTGACCGTGATGTACTCCTTGTCCAGCAGCCGGGCAAACGCGACCGCCTTCTCGAACGTGTCATCGTCGGTATGGAACCCCTTGACGATCTCGACCACGGGGATCTTGGTCACCGGCGTCAGGAAGTGCATGCCGATGATCTTCTGCGGGCGCTCGGTGACCGCCGCGATTTCCGACACCGAGATTGTGCCGGTGTTGGTCACGAGCAGGGCGTCGGGCCGGACGATGGTGTCGAGCTTCTCGAACAGGTCCCGTTTCATCTGCAGATCCTCGGGGATCGCCTCGTGCACGATCTCGGCCTCCTCGGCCATGGAGAGATCCGATGAGGGGTAGATGCGGGCCAGAATTGCCTTCTTGTCCGATTCCGTGAGACCCCATTTGCCGATCTCACGGTTCATTGATTCGCCGATGCTTTTGACACCGCGCTCCGCCAGCCGGGTGGTCTTGTCAATGAGGGAAACCTCACTGCCGGCGGTGGCGATTGCTTCGGCCAGCCCCTGTCCCATGACCCCGGCTCCGATGATAGCTATCTTTTTACCAGCCATTGGCGTAAATCCTGCGAGTTTAGAGTCGATAACCGTATCGACGTTATAGTCGACAAATTTCCGTGAAATATAATTGGTCTTTCCCGTTGTGCAACCGCTAATTATACTATTTGAATGATACTTGCGTACAGCGCAATCCGTTAGGGCGCTTTGCGTGTAAAAGACGCAAGACATATCCTGTCGCGATTGTCCGGCTGGCGGTTCCTGCCCAGGTTGCTTCGGCCGGAGAGGTTCCACAAAAACCTTGCTACCAAGGAGATGCCATGAAGAAGATTATTCTTATCGGGTTACTGCTCGGCCTCATCAGCCTGACTTTGGTCCCCTCATCTGATGCGGCCATACGCCGCGTACCCGCTCGTTACAACATGGTCAGCTTCTTCGGCGGCTACGCTTCACCCTACGGCGAGTACGATGAGATCGGCCCCCTCCCCCTCACCGACGTCGAAGGGAACCGCGTCGAGGTCGATGCCGACCAGCTTTTTGAAGACTCATGGCACCTGGGTTTCCAGTACGGTGCTTTCTGGAACCAGCATTTTCTGCTCACCCTCGGCTTTCGCTATACCAGTGTCAATCTCAACGAGGAGATCTTTCTTGCTGCCGACGACATCGATGTTGGCCAGTACGACCTCGATATCAACCTTGATCTCTATCCGCTCGACATCACGCAGGTGCAGTTCTCGCCGTACGTCGGGGCGGGCTTCCGGGCCGGTTTCACGACCGTCGGCGGCGAGGGTTACGAGAGCGAATCGGACCTGACCGTCGCCGCGAGCGCCAATTTCGGCGCCGACTTCAAGCTGTTTACTTCTGCGGATGCCCGGTCCTTCGTGACCCTGGCCTCCGTGAACGACTTCACCTTTGCGGCCAGCAGCGATCGGCCCAAGTACCTGAACATCGGGGGGGCGCTCCGGTACTGGTTCCGCTGATTTTTGTTGCGCCGGAGTAGGATTATCGCCTGATTTGGTCGACCAGAATCAAGTTCTCCGTTGCAGGGCAGGGGAGAGGCTCCGGCCGACAGCTGCGGTGAACGGACACCAATACAACACAGGATCCGACATGATCAGACTCTCGTGGACAGCTATTCTCCTGGCCGGCTTCGCGCTGATGCTGGTGATCGGCAGTTGCAGTGACAAATCCAGCGGCCCCGATGACAACGGCAATGCCAACCAGCTGGTCGCGATCAACGGGGTCCGGTATCGCGGTCTCATGGGCGCCAGCTCGTTCGACCAGCCGCTCCAGTTCGCGCTGACTGACGCCAACGGTGACTACATTCCCAATCAGCAGATACTGGTCGATCCGCTCGAGGGTGACGGGAACCTGTCCCGTAGCATTGTGGCTGGCGCCAACGGAATCGCTACCCTCCCCTTCACATTCTCTGGATCGTTGCCCTACGCCACAATTCGGCTCTATGTCCCCGGGTTCGATACCGTGGAGATCGAAATCCGCGCCGACGCCATCATGCCCGGCCCGGGCGGGCAGGTCGGACTCATCCGGTTCGACGACCGCTACGCCGACGTGAAGGCCTGGCTGGGAGAGCCGGATTCCGAGGACGGCTATCCCGATATTCCAAATGTGCGGCGGATCTTCGCCAACTACGAGAGCGTCCGGGGGATTGTGGTCATGCTTTACGATCTGGACAAGAATAACACGTTTTACGATACTTCGAGCGTCTACGGTGTGATTGTCAACGGCCCGTACGACGGCCGGACGATTGGCGCCAACCCGGTCGGCCTCGACTCCTCCATGACCGCCGTCCGCGCCCGCTTCGGCGCTCCCGACTACATCGCTGTGGCCGGGACCAACGAGATCGAGTTCGGCTACGAGTTCTGGGGATTATACGGCTATGCTTCGGTTGTCGGCAGCGACACGAGCGTCAATGAGCTGCAGTTCTCCGAATACGTGGTGCGTCCCGACGAAATCGTCCCTCTCGATGGCATCTACTCGAAGGGCGGCGTGACCAACATCATGCAGGACTCGTTCGCGGTGGAGGATGTGAACAACGTGCGGATCGGCAACGCGGAAATTCTGCTCACCCGTATCGAAGGGGACGGAACATTCGCCGGCACGAAGTTCGACACGGTCATCACGAGCCCTACGACCGGCATCGGAATCATGGCCTACAACTTCAACGGCCAGCTCGGACACGCCACCATGCGCCTGACCATCCCCGAGGTGGACACGCTCGATGTCTACCTACGCAAAAGCATGCTCGTCCCCGGCTCCCAGGGGCAGTACATTCTCTTCGATGAAATCTATGCCGACGTCCAGAACTGGATCGGCGCTGCCTCAGCCAGCGCCGGCGACGGCCTCCTGGGCACGCAGTACGTCTATGGCAGCTTTCCCGTCACCGCTCCGGGCGTCACCGTGATCTTCAGCGATCCCGGCAACACTAATACCCTCACTAACGCATCCGGCGTCTACGGAGTCTCGGTCATGAGTCCGTACACCGGATCGACTCGGCAGGGGATCAAGATCGGCTCGACATACACTCAGCTGACCACAGCGTATCTATCCCCTTCGAACCTGACGACAGTCGGCGACACGCTCCAGGTCACCTACGATCCACAGCCTGCCCGGTATGATCTGTTGATCGGGGTTTCCGACACGATCGTCGTCCGCATCACTACCTGGGAGGCGCCGTAGGCTCCAATCGCGGATCGGCGTTGTCGGATCGCCGCAGCCGGGAACTTGACAGTGCTGTCCGGGTAATATATATTCGCGACCACGACACTATTGAAGTAACCTTAATAGGAAGCATGACATGCGTTTTCCGACCAGTACCTCAGCTATCTTTGCGGCGGCGCTCATTGTCGCGCTCGGCTGTTCGAGCAACGAGGCAGAATCCGCGGATTCCAGCAAACAAAATAACCAGCAGGCGCAAGACGCCGGCAAAACCGATCCTTCTCAAATGACACAACCTATTCGCGATGAAGCCAACCCGATCGTCACCATTCACACCGACCACGGTGATATGGTGATCGAGCTGTACCGTGACGTGGCCCCGGCCCACGCCGATTCGTTCGTTGCCCTGACCAACAAGGGTTTCTACAACGGCTTGACCTTCCACCGGATCGTCGACAATTTCATGATCCAGGGCGGCGATCCCTCCGGCAACGGCACCGGCGGCCCCGGTTACTCCCTGCCGGCCGAATTCTCCGACCTTCCGCATCTTGAAGGGACGCTGTCGATGGCCCGCCGCGCCGATCCGAATTCCGCCGGCTCGCAGTTCTTCATCGTCCTGGCGCGCGCCCGCAACCTCGACAATCAGTACACCGTCTTCGGCCATCTGCTCAAGGGCTACGATGTCCTGCGCAAGATCGGCAAGCTGCCGGTGAAACCTGGTCCGGGTGGCGAGGTGTCATCCCCGGTCGAGACCGTGTACATGCGCGAGGTCTACGTGTCCGACAAAGACGGAAAGAAGCTCGAAAAGTAAGTTTTGACCGAAAAACGGTCTATCGCGGCGGGTCCCGGACCGGGTCCCGCCGTTCATTTTGCCCGGATGTTTTAGTGGAACCCGGCTTCGAAACGTCCGTTCTATAAGCTGATTATGACAAATCTCCGCAGCCTCGTGCTCCTCGGCTCGACCGGATCGATTGGTCGCTCGACACTTGATGTCGTGGCGGCGCATCCCGGCGTATTCACAATTCTGGCGCTTGCGGCTTACTCCAATGTCGATCTGCTGGTCGAGCAGTACCGCCGATTTCATCCGAAGTACATCTGTCTCGTCGATCCGGGCCGCGCCGATGAACTCCGGCAACGCCTCGGCGGCAACCCGGTCACCCTGCTTTTTGGCGAGGATGACCTGATTCAGCTCGCCCAGACGGCCGAAGCGGACACGGTCGTCAACGCCGTGGTCTGGGCGGC
>JBGSIV010000142.1:0-21879 GCA_041742355.1 Candidatus Zixiibacteriota bacterium | reverse complement strand
AGCACGGTGCGCGGGCAGCCGATCTTGACCAGCCCGCAGCCGCACCGGTAGGCGGCCTCCCCGGCAAGAGCGGCGGCGCC
Organism: Candidatus Zixiibacteriota bacterium; assembly: GCA_041742355.1. GTDB lineage: Bacteria > Zixibacteria > MSB-5A5 > GN15 > FEB-12 > JAGNLV01. The sequence continues at coordinate 21,799 of JBGSIV010000142.1, read as the reverse complement.
CGTCATACCGAATGATCCCGCCAGCACGAGGAGCTTGCCGAACGTGCCCTTGTGGCCGTCGGGCGGGCGCACCGGCAGGCGATCCTGCACCAGTTCGGGAGTGATCAGGTCGACCGCGAGATCGAAATGGGCTAGAATATCGTCGGGCACACCAATCGGGACAACCTGCACCTCGCCGGCCAGTTCGCGCCCGGGGGAAACAAAGAGACCGTACTTGGGCAAAGCGAGCGGGAAGGTGAAGTCGGCGCGGACAACCGCGCCGTCGTGGCCGCCGGTATCGGCGTTGAGGCCGGAGGGCAAATCGACTGCGATCACGGGGGCGTTCTGGCGATTGATATACTCGATGAGTTCGCCGGGCAAGCCGCGCGGGGCGCCGGAGAAGCCGGTACCGAAGATAGCGTCGACAATGAGGTCAGCCTCAAGCGCCTCAGGCAGGGCAGCAAGCGACGTCACCTCGGTGAGCCGGATGTTCATCGTGCGGACGCGTTCGAAATTCAACCGGCAGTCCTCGGACATCAGTTCCGGCGGGCCGATGAAATATATGCTGACGCGGGCGCGCATCTCGGCGAGATGGCGCGCAACGACGAATCCGTCGCCGCCGTTATTCCCCTTGCCGCAGAACACCGCCACCGCCACGCCCTCGATGGGCGGGGCGATCAGCCCCGTGATGCGTTCGGCGATGCCCCGACCGGCGTTCTCCATGAGGGTGGGGCCGGGAATCCCGTGGTTCTCGATCGTCTCGCGATCGATCGCGCGCATCTGTTCGGCGGTGACGAGTTTCATGGTCGGCTACAGCTTCTTCTGTACCTTGGCCCCGACGGTTTTGGCTTTATGCCGACCCTGCTTGCCATCGGCGACCGCACCGGTGTCCAGTGCGAAAGTAATCGCGGGCAGTGCCTCGGAGAAGAACCTGAACTTGATCTTTTTCTTGATTTCGGGTGGGATCTCGACCACATCCTTGCGGTTGTCCTCGGGGAGGATGACGGTATCGATGCCGGCCCGGTAGGCGGCGAGGAGTTTTTCCTTGAGGCCGCCGATCGGCATGATCTGGCCGCGCAGGGTGATTTCGCCGGTCATGGCCAGGCACGGGCGGACCGGCCGCGCCGTGAACAGTGAGGCCAGCGCGACAACCATGGTGATGCCGGCCGAGGGGCCGTCTTTCGGCGTGGCGCCGGCGGGGACATGGATGTGGATGCCGTGTTTCTCAAAGGCCGAAGGATCGATGCCGAGTTCATCGGCATTCGAGCGGATAAACGACAGGGCGGCCTGGGCGGACTCTTTCATAATGTCGCCGAGCTGGCCGGTCAGGATGAAGTTCTCCTTGCCGACCATCGACGTGGCTTCGATAAAGAGCATCTCGCCGCCGACCGAGGTGTAGGCCAGTCCCGGGACGACGCCGACCTGTCCCTGGCGGGCGAGCACTTCGCGGGTGAAGCGCTGCGGTCCGAGGAGTTTGGGGATGTCTTTGCCGGCGACGACGATTTTCGCGGTCGTGCCGGTGGCCACTTTGCGGGCGGCTTTGCGGCAGACGGTAGCGATTTCGCGCTCGAGGTTGCGCAGGCCCGCCTCGCGAGTGTAGCCCTCGATGATTGCGCCGATCGCCGAGTCCTCGAAGACCAGGTTCTGCTCGGTCAGGCCGTGGTTCTCAAGCTGCTTGGGAATGAGGTGTTCTTTCGCGATCGCGATTTTCTCGATGTCGGTGTATCCGGGCAGCCGGATCACCTCCATGCGGTCGCGCAGCACGGCCGGAATCGGCTCGAGCCAGTTGGCCGTGGTGATGAACATGACTTTCGACAGGTTGAACGGCACCTCGAGGTAGTGGTCGGAGAAGGAGTCGTTCTGTTCCGGATCGAGCACTTCGAGGAGGGCCGAGGAGGGATCACCGCGGAAGTCGGCGCCGAGCTTGTCGATTTCGTCGAGCATGACGACCGGGTTGTTCGATCCGCAGCGTTTGATCGACTGGATGATGCGGCCGGGCATGGCGCCGATGTAGGTGCGGCGGTGGCCGCGGATTTCGGCTTCATCGCGCATGCCGCCGAGCGACACGCGGGAGAACTCGCGCCCGACAGCGCGGGCGATCGACCGGCCGAGCGAGGTTTTCCCCACGCCGGGCGGGCCGACGAAACAGAGGATCGGGCCCTTGATCTCGTCTTTGAGTTTGCGCACCGCGAGGTACTCGAGAATGCGGTCCTTGACGGTGGCGAGGTCGTAGTGGTCTTCGTCGAGCACCCGTTTGGCGCGGCGCAGGTCGAGCTTGTCCTCGGTGGATTTGCTCCACGGCATGCTCACGAGCCAGTCGAGGTAAGTGCGGGACACAGTATACTCGGCCGACGACGGATTCATGTGGCGCAGGCGGTCGACTTCCTTGCAAGCCGCCTGCTCGGCGAATTCGGGCATGCCGGCCTCGGCGATCTTGTTCTCGAACTCTTCGATCTCCGACGTTTCTTCGCCGTGGCCGAGCTCGCGCTGGATGGCTTTGAGCTGTTCGCGCAGGATGTAGTCGCGCTGGGACTTTCCGAGCTCGCTGGCGGCCTGCGCCTGGATCTTCTGGGAAAGCTGAAGGACTTCGACCTCTTTGATGATCGCCTGGTAGAGCCGGTTCATGCGCCGGAGGACATCGGCCTCTTCGAGGAGCTCCTGCTTCTGCTGGATCGAGATATTCAAGTTAGAGGCGACGAAGTCGGTCAGTTTGGACGGCGTGTCCTGATTGATCGCCGAGACATGGAACTCCTCGGTCAGGTAGGGAGCAAGCTCGACCAGTTGCTGGATCTTCTCGATGATGTTGCGCTGGAGGGCGTCGATCTTGATGCCGTCGGAGATGCGTTCCCGGATCTCCTCGACTTCGGCCATGAGGTATCGTTCGGTGTGCGTGAAGTGCTTGATGCGGATGCGGGCGAGGCCCTGGATGAGGAAACGGACGGTGCCGTCAGGGAAGCGGAGCATCTTGAGGATGCTCCCCGAGCAGCCGACGTGGTAGAGGTCATCGGGCCCCGGGTTGTCCTTGCCGGCGTCCTTCTGAAGGAACAGGCCGATGCGCGAGCCGCGCATGAGGGCTTCGTCGACCAGGCGCGCCTGCTCGGCATCCTGGATCATGAGCGGCACGACCAGGTACGGGTACACGATGGTGCCCTTGAGGGGCAGCACCGCGAGCACGCGCGAATCCGAGCGCTCGTCGGAGTTCTTTTCCTGCGTATCTTCGGCTTTATGATTCACGGCAACCTCACCTGCTAGTGTTCGCTTCATGAGCACCCCTGACGGTTACAGTATCGGCCGCAGGGGATGATGCACTCATACCAGAACAACGCCGGATCGGTGTTGTTCGCAAAAGGTCCGTCCGAGGGATCCTAGACGTTGAACCGGAACAGGACGACATCGCCGTCCTGCATGATGTATTCCTTGCCCTCGAGGCGGGTCTTGCCGGCCGCTTTGAGAGCCGCCGCCGTTTTATACTCGACGTAATCCTCGTACCGAGTGACTTCGGCGCGGATGAAGCCGCGCTCGATATCGCTGTGGATCACGCCGGCGGCGCGCTGCGCGGTGGTTCCGGCCCTGATGGTCCAGGCGCGGACCTCGGGTTTGCCGGCGGTCAAAAACGAGATCAGTCCGAGCAGGGCGTAGGACTTGGTAATGACCTGCTCGACGGCCGGGGTGGCAATGCCGAGGTCCTTGAGGAACGCCTCGCGTTCGCTTTCGGGCAGGGCGGCCAGCTCCATCTCGATCTTGCCGCAGACGACAGCGACATCCCGCTGACCGGGATTCACCAGGGACTGGTACTTCTTCCGGATATCGTCGATTTCAGCGAGGTTAACCTCGCTGATATTGAGCGTGATCAGCAACGGTTTGAGCGACAGGAAGGTGAACCCGCGCAGGGTCTTGAGATCGTCTTCGGGCATCCCGAGCTCGATCAGAGGTTTCTCGGCTTCGAGCTGGGCGCGGCACTTCTCGAGGAGTTCGATTTCGCGGGCCGAGGACTTGTCCCCGGTCATCTTCATCTTCTTGGTCTTCTTCTCGATGTTGCTTTCGACCAGCGCCATGTCGGAGAGAATCATCTCGTCGGCGAGGTCGCGGATGTCCCGGTCCGGGGTGGCATCGGCCGAGAAAGCATCGACCACCACCATGAGAGCGTCCATGAAGCGGATTTCGCTGCTGATTTCGACCTGGCCGGATTCTTTGCCTTTGCCGGTGAATCCGGGGGCATCGAGAAATTCGATCTCGGCCGGGGTGATCTTCTTGGGATCCTCGATTTCGGCGAGTTTCTGGAGCCGGGCATCGGGGACTTTGATAATGGCGCGATGGGCGGCCTGGCTGAAGTCGCCGACTGCTTCCTGCTGGCCGGATGCGGCGTTAAAGACAGTGGTCTTGCCCGCCTGCGGTTTGCCGATAATGCCAAGTTTCATAGACGGGTATAATAGCCGCAGGGAAAGTGTTTGGCAAGAAACAACTTCCCTCCCCTTTCACCGCGCCGACCGACTGGTGCAAGGTGATTACTTCGACTTCACCAGACTGCGCAGGACTCTGAGGTTTTCAATATCCTCGGTAAGATCGTCTTCTTTGGGGGTTTCGAGAATCATCGGGACATTTTTGAGACGTTTGTCGTTGATCAGGTTGCGGAACGCCTCGAGACCGATGCAGCCTTTCCCGATATGCTGGTGACGGTCGCGCTTGGAGCCGAGCTCTTTCATACTGTCGTTGGCGTGGATGATCCTGAGGCGATCCAGACCGATCACGCTGTCGAACTGCTTCATCGTTTTGACATAGTCGGCCGGATCGGAGATCGGGTAGCCGGCGGCAAAGACATGGCAGGTGTCGAAACAGACGCCCATCTGCGCTTTGTTCTCCACCCGATCGATCATATAAGCAAGCTGCTCGAAGCTGTAGCCGAGGTTGGTCCCCTGCCCGGCGGTAGTCTCATACAGGAGGGTGACGGTGTTGTCGGGGAGTTCGGAAAAGAGGCGGTTGACATAGAAGGCGACCCGGTCCATGCCGATCTCCTCGCCGCAGCCGACATGTGAGCCCGGATGAAAGACGAGGTTCGGGATCCTGAGCGTGTTGCAGCGCTCCATCTCTTCCTTGAGGGAGAGGTAGGACTTCTCCGCGAGGGCTTCATCAGGGGAGGCGATATTGATCAGGTACGAGGTGTGCGAGACGGAGACGGTCACGCCGGTTTCCTCGATCCGTCGGAAGAACAGGTCGATTTCTTCGATGGAAAGGGTCTTGGCTTTCCACTGGTTGTTCGACTTGTTGAACATCTGGATAGTGTCGCAGCCGGCTTTCTGGCCGCGTTCGATGGCGGTGAAGACGCCGCCGGCGATGGACTGGTGGGCTCCGAAACGCATGGCAAATCCTCGTTGGTTCGGCGGGTGCCGGGTTACTCGACAGCGAAAATACTGACTTCAGACAGCCCGGACAAGGAACTCAAACAGAGACTGCAAGTGATCGGGTGCGAAGGCCGGCCTACTCGATCACCGCGTCCGCCTCGATTTCGATATACCAGTCGTCGCGCACGAGGCCCGACACGCCGACCATGGTGGAGGCCGGTTTGGTGGTGCGGAAGAACTCGCCGTGCGCCCGGCCGAATTCATCCTGCCGGGAGAGGTCGGTCACAAACATGCGGGTGCGGACGACATCGGACAGGCGGCCGCCGAGGTTTTCGATCGCGGTGCGGATGATTTCGAGGCAGCGCACCGTCTGGCCGTAGGGGTCTCCCGGTGCGGCGGTGGAGCCATCGGGCGCAATCGGCCCGGTGCCGGCGACATGGATGGTGTTGCCGACACGTACCGCGCGGCAGAAACCGAATGGTTCTTCGTAGGGGGATCCGGATGAGACGCGTTTGCGGGGCATACGTTCCTTTCTTTTTCGGATAAGATACATCCACATATGGTCTGATTCAAGCGGGTTTGCGCGAAGAAATCAGTTTGCCCGCGGCCCGATGTGGGTGCATAATTGGGCAAGCAAGCTGCTGTCGTGTGAGGGCGCCATGGAGTATTCGTTACAGTCAGTTGATCATCCGGAGTTCTCGGATTCGCATTGGGAGCGGTTCCACAGGTTCCTTCAGGCTATGCATGCTCAGGGGTTGGGCAACCCGCCGCCGCCGACGTGGGAAGCGTTGAAGGCGCGGGTGATGGGGCGGATTACGATAGGAGACGGGTTTCGCGAGTGGGTGCTCTGGCGCGGTGACCGAGCGGTCGGGTGGCAGATGGTACAGCCACGCGGGGAGGCAGCGGATGGGGGAACGGCGTTCTTCGACTTCAATTTCGAGCCTGGCGTTGAAATCGATCGGGCGTCAGCGGCGATGGCTTCGCGGCTGGCCGAGACCATGGGTGCGCAGGGATATACGAGTGCGCATTGCGCCTGCCCCGACGCGCGCCTCGATGGGTTGCGCCGGGCCTGGGGCGGACAGATCCTCTGCCGAATTGTCAAATACCGGCTCGACCGGACTCGCGCCAATCGGTACCTCATCGAACGCTGGTTGGCCGAATTTCCGTCGCAGTTCCCAGAGTTGCGGCTGGAGTTCTATACCGAAATCCCCGAGGAGCACATCGCCACCTGGCTATCGCTGTTTAAGGAATTCATAGAGGAAATGCCGAGCGAAGGCCAATCCGGGGCGCCATTCAGAATGACCCGCGAGGAGGTCCGGCAGGTCGAAGCACTTCGGCGGCAGACCAGGCAGTACCTGTACACAGCGGCGCTGTTTGACGGAAGTGGCCGAATGATCGGCCACTCGAACATGGCCTCACACAACTACCCGCCGACCGAGTGGCATCAGGCGATGACCGGCATCGTCCGTCCGTGGCGGGGCAAGGGATTGTCCAAATGGCTGAAGGCGGCCATGTTTGTCCGGACGGGCGAAGATTTCCCGGAGAGCCGGTACATTGTCACTGAGATGCGGAGTGTGAACGAACCGATTCTGGCGGTCAACCGGGCGATGGGGTTTGAGCAAATCAGCGAGGGATACGAGTGGTCGATCGATCTGGAGGCGCTGACCCAGGTGATCGGCTGAGGATGCATTGTTAGGCAAGCAAGCTGCTGTCGTGTGAGGGCATCATGGAGTATTCGTTACGGTCAGTTGATCATCCGGAGTTCTCGGAGTCGCACTGGGAGCGGTTCTACGCGCTGTTGGTGGCGCTGCGAGCCCGGGGGCTGGGGAATCCGCCGCCGGCAAACTGGGAGGCGCTGAAGGCGCGGGTGATGGGGAGGGTCGGAGCCCGCGACGGGTTTCGCCAGTGGGTCCTGTTCGAGGGGGAGCGGCCGACAGGTTGGGTGGTATTGGTTCCGCGCGGGAAGACGCCTGACGGCCGCGGTGTTGCCGTTCTTAACTTCAGTTTTGAGCCTGAACTTGATGTGACGCAGGTCGCGCCTCAGATAGCGGCGAAACTGGTGGGAGTTCTAGCCGAGGAGGGGTGTGAGGTTGTCCATGCGATGAGCCCCGAGACGCACCTGGATTGCCTGCGGCAGGCCTGGGGAGGAACGATCCTCAGCCGGATGGTGCGATACCGGCTCGATCGGGAGCGCGCCAATCGCGCGTTGATCGAGCAGTGGCTGGCCGAGTACCCGGAGCGGTTTCCCGAACTCCGGATGGATGTGTTCGACGAGCTACCCGATGAGCACATCGATGCCTGGCTCACGACGTTCCGGCAGTTCACGGAGGACATGCCGAACGAAGGGGGACCATCCATGCCGTTTGCGATGACCCGCGAGGAAGTCGGTCGGCTGAAGGAGTTCCGGCGGAAGAACCGCCAATTCCTCTACACGGCGGCGTTGTTCGATTCAAACGGGCAGATGATCGGGCACTCGAATCTGCAGACGCCGACGTATCCGCCGGTTGAGTGGCATCAGGCGATGACGGGGGTCGCGCGTCCATGGCGAGGCCGGGGGTTGTCCAAGTGGCTCAAGGCGGCGCTCTTTGTGCAGACGGGGCTTGATTTCCCCGAGAGCCGGTACATTGTCACTGAGATGCGGAGTGTGAACGAGCCGATTCTGACGGTCAACCGGGCGATGGGATACGAGAAGACCGGCGAAGGGTACGAGTGGTCGATTGAAGTGGAGGCGCTAAAGCAGTTCGCCCGTTTTCACCCCTGAGTTTCAATCCGTTGAATTCCGTTTTGGGAGTGGCACTCTCGTGGAACCAGTCCCACGTATGGAGTCGTCCTCACGACTGCTTAAGACTATGGCGCAAAGGGCGTCAGGAAGTGGTGCCTCGCGTTGAGAAGCCGAAGGTGCACCTCTCGTGAGTTCTCTAGTCCACTTCGAGGAATTTCCTGGCACTCTCAACGTTTGTGGACAGGATGCTCAGCACCCCGTATGTAATGAACTGCTTCAAGCCTCGGCAGATCTCCTCTTGCTCAATGGAGTCAACAAAGGTAAGCTGGCTCTGAACGACGAGGTCTCCGTCCTTATCGATGTAGAATCCGCAGGATTCGGATGCTGCATTCAGGGCATTGATCCACTGGTTGATTTCGTCGACATCTTTACCCGTGCCGCGGTATCTCTCACGCACTTTGAACCAAGTATAAAGATAGAGCCAGTTGAAGGCCGCGCCGTCGTCGAGGGGTTGCTCCTTGGAAAGGATCTTGACGGACTGCGAGGTTTCGCCGACCGGTACATCTGTAGAGACGTACTGGTCTGCGATGTTCGAAGCCGGAATCTCGTTCATGGTCAACAACTGGGCCAGCGCCTCCAAGCCATCGGCGGCATGCCATACGTCACGCTCACGAGGATGGCCTTCGACGTCTGCCACGACACGGCAAACAGAGGACCGCATGAGATCGAATCGCTCTGCTCCTGGAATATAGGCGTGGTCGGCAGCAGGTTCTGTTACGATGATGCTCTCGTTTGCCGCGGTTTTTCGAGCATAGATCACGTGAGTGGCAAATCCCATGCCATCAATCTCAGGATGGACGATCTTTGAGTTCACAATACCCACGACTTCGCCGTACACGTTTACCAAAGGGCCGCCGCTATTGCCAGGGTTGATAGCAGCATCCGTCATTACCGACTGAAAGCTGCCGTCACCATCTCCAAGCTGCAGGAATTCCACCCCCTTGACAACTCCGACGGAAACCTGAAGAGAATTTGTGATCGTCGGCAATGGATACCCATAGGCGAACACTTCCTCTCCCTCCCTCACAGCAGAAGGCGCTGCCAGAGGCAGAGGGGTCAGCCCTGTAACGCTTGCACGCAGCAAAGCGATGTCCCTGTCCCTGTCAACAGCGACTATTCGGGCAGGGATGTCCCGTCCGGCCATTTGAATGAGGATGGAATTGGCCCCATCGACCACGTGGTGGCATGTGACAAACCAGCCCTCGCTGGACACAACGAAGCCGGATCCATAGGAAAGCTCGGCGCGCAGACTGGGAGACATGCTCGCCAAGACCAGAACAGCAACGGCAACGCGATGGAAGATTGAAATCCGCATACCCTACACATCCTTCCCGGGTGAAGCAGACCACACCCTAAGCTATTTGCGAAGACACTGATCGCCCTGTTGCGATTAGTATGGCGGATACGATCTTCCCGGTCAAGACAAAATTGGGACGTGGTTGTACACGATCCTTATCGACATTTGGGGCTGACAGAGGCTGCAGGTGCAAGGCGGGCTGAAAGATGCCAGATCTTAGATGCGATGCGATCAACCGAATCAGTAGTCATCTGTCCGTCGGTTCGACGCACTCCGCCGGCACCCAGCCCTTGCGGCCATCGGGCACCCGTCCCCAGACCCAGCCGGACTCCTCGAATCTGACCTCCAGTTCATCGCCGGGGTCGACCTTGAGTTCTACCGGGTCGTAATCACGCTTGAGGAAACACCAGCCCGAGCCGCCGGAGGCTCCGGGATCCTGCGTGATGGTCACCCAGTTTTCGGGAATCCAGCAGGCGTAGCCATTGTCCGCTTCGCACCAGAGCCATCCCTCCCATTCGGTGGGTCGGCGTTCGAATTTGAGACGTTGTCCGGACTCCAGTTCGCGCGTGGCGGCCGGTTCCGGATGGTGGGGTTTGATGATTTTGATATGCATACGTCAGATGATACGCAGAATCGCCGGAGTCAGCAAAGAAATCCGGCCGGGCAGTCACGTACCCGGCCGGTATGAGGGACCAGAGGGCTTCGCCTCCGGCGAGAGGGCTGCGAAAGGCTGCTGCTCGAAAGTATGACAGCGCAACCCTCCGGAGAGATTAATGGGGGTGAGCCGGGCGCCACTAGAAGGACAAACGCCGCCGCCACGAATGGGGCCGGCGGCGCAGGATTTGGACCGGGCGGAGAGTTACTTCAGATTCATCGACAGGATCTTGACATCGGTCTGATCCATAATGGCATACTTCACACCCTCGCGGCCGACCCCGGAGTTCTTCATGCCGCCGTAGGGCTGGTGGTCGGCGCGGTAGGTCGGGATATCGTTGACGACAATCCCGCCGGCTTCGATACGCTCGAAAGCGTACCAGATGTCCTTGATGCGGTTGGTGAAGATCCCGGCCTGCAGACCGTACTCGGAGTTGTTGATCTCGTCGATCGCTTTGCGCCAGTCGCGGTACTTCAGGACGACGGCCAGCGGGGCAAACGCCTCTTTTGAGCAGACGTCCATGCTCGATTTGACGTTCTCGAGCAGAGTCGGCTCGAGCGTGCGACCGTCGAAAAGCGGCTTGCCGCCGGTAATGAGTTTGGCGCCTGCGGCGACCGCGCTCTTAATGTTGTCGAGCGTTCCCTGAACTGATGGCTTGTCGACCATCATCCCCATGTCAACATCCGGATCAAGCGGGTTGCCGACCTTGAGCTGCTTGACGCGGGCTTTGAAGAGGCGGATGAACTCGTCGTAGACGTCTTCGTGGACATAGATGCGCTGGACCGAGATGCACGACTGCCCGGCGACCGCGAAAGCGCCGTAGGCGAGGCGGTCGACAGCGTACTTGATGTCGGCGTCATCGGCAATAGCGACCCCGGCGTTGCCGCCGAGTTCGAGGACGACTTCCTTATTGGAAGCATGCTTCTTGATCCACCAGCCGACCTGGGACGATCCGGTGAAGGTGATGAGCTTCACGCGCGGATCCTCAAGGAGCGGCGCGGACGCTTTGGATGATCCGGGCAGGACCGAGACGCCCCCCTTGGGGTAGTCGGTCTTGTCGATCACCTCGGCCAACATGAGGGCGATGATCGGGGTTTTGCTTGCCGGTTTGAGGACGATGCAATTGCCGGCGGCCATCGCCGGGGCGACTTTGTGGGCAACGAGATTGAGCGGAAAGTTGAATGGCGAGATCCCGGCCACCACCCCCTTGGGGAAACGCCGCACGAGGCCGACGCGTTCTTCGCCGCCGGGGGCCCAGTCGAGGTCCATGATTTCACCGCCGATGCGCTTGGATTCCTCGGCCGCCACGGTGAACACGCCGATCGCCCGTTTCACCTCTCCCTTGGCGTCTTTGTACGCCTTGCCGAGTTCCATCGACATCATCTGCGTGAATTTTTCAATGTCCTTCTCGATTCCTTTCGCCACCGCGAGGCACGCCTCGGCCCGCTTGTACGACGGCAGTTCGCGGGTGATCGCAAAGGTCTTGTCGGCGATTTCGATCGCCTTGGTGTAGTCCTCGGGGGCGGCCGACGGCACGCGGCCGACGAGGGAGTCATCGAACGGGTTGAGAACGTCGATCCTCTCCTTGCGGTCGATCCATTCGCCGCCGAGATACATTTTCCAGTTTTTGGCCATAGGGCGCTCCGATCTATGAGTCTTATATTTGCTTTCGTGCAGGGCGATACGCCATAAAATCAATGTCAGGCCACGAGAGTTCTGACGTCATCGTATCCGTGTCAGGACCGCAAGGGTCCTGACCTACAGGATGAAGGTCATCTATGAGTTCCTGATGTAGGTCAGGACCTTTATGGTCCTGACGTTTATCTGAGCAAACCTTCTGATTCTGTCACTCCGTAGGGGCGACGCAAGGCCGCCCCCTACGCGATGATCACAAGCCTTCTCTTCGCGCAGGGGCAGGACTTGTCTCCGCCCATCCGCTTATCTCCGAACCATCACGTCTCCGTCAAACACGCAGAGCCGTGTTTGACCTACCCCGGAATGTATCAACGATACACGAATCATTGGTAGGTCAAGCACCGGTCTCGGTGCTTGACAGGGTCAATCCAACCTCGTCTCAGTCAAACACCCAGTGCCGTATTTGACCTGCCGCTTCGTCACCCTTCGACTCCGCTCAGGGTGACGGTGGCAGGAGTTTGGGGACTCCTGCCCTGCTCGTTCCTGCGCTAGTCGTGTCTGTCACCGATCCCACAGCAAGCTGTGGGCGACCCGGTCGTGTCTGTCACCGATCCCACAGCAATCTGTGGGCGACCCGGTACTCGATCCTACTGCCGATCCCACAGAAAGCTGTGGGGTACTCTGTTATGGTCTCCCCTCTCTCATTGCGGACCCATCCTACACCGGGCACACAAGGCTGCCCAACCGTTGCGTGAGACGGATGTTCTCGGTGTAATCCACCGGGCAGTCGATTACCACCGGGCGGTCGGCCTTGAACGCTTCCTGTAAAACATCCTGAATGCTCTCCCCCGGCCCGATCCGCATGCCGACCGCGCCGAATGATTCGGCCAGTTTCACAAAATCGGGATTACCGAACCGGGTGCCGAACGCATGGCCGAATTTCTTCTGCTGGTGCCATTCGATCAGCCCAAACGTGCCGTCGGCCCAGACCATGTTGACTGTCGGCACGCCGAGGCGCACGGCTGTCTCCAGTTCCTGCACGTTCATCATAAAGGCGCCGTCGCCGGAGATGGTCAGCACCTTGCGATCGGGGAGGGCGAGTTTGGCGGCGATACCGCCCGGGAGCGCGATCCCCATCGAGGCAAAACCATTGGAGATGATGCAGGTGTTCGGCTGCCGGACAAGGTACATCCGCGCGATCCAGATCTTGTGTGCGCCGACATCGGAGATGAGGATGTCGTCGTCGCCGAGCACAGCGCGGACATCGTGCAGGATCTTCTGCGGTTTGAACGGAAAGGCGGTGCTGGTGTCGAATTCGTGGATGTCGGCGAGGATGCGCTCGCGGTGTTTGAGGGCGAATTCGCCCGTGCCTTTGGGCAGTTCATCCGCGCGCTCGTTGAGTTCCCAAAGCGTGTTGGCGAGATCGCCCACCACCTCGACCGCCGGGTTGTACCAGTAGTCCACCTCGGCCGGGTCGAAATCGATGTGCAGGACGGTCTTCTTGCCGTCGGGGTTCCAGAACTGCGGGGCATATTCGACGATGTCGTAGCCGATGGCGATAATCAGGTCGGCTTCCTCGATCGCACAGGAGACATGGTCGCGCGACTGGAGGCCGATAGTGAACAGGTTATAGGGGTACTTGCGGCCGGAGGCTCCTTTGCCCATGAAGGTATTGCACACGGCGATGCCGGTCCTATCGAGGAAGGTGCGCAGTTGTTTGGTGGCGCGTTTGCGTATGGCGCCGTTGCCGGCGAGGATGAGCGGTTTGCGGGCGCGCTTAATCAGGTCGATCGCCTGGTTGACCGCCTTGTAGTCGGGGGCGGGGCGGCGGACCTTGCGGACTTCGAAGACACCGTTATCGGCGTGGCACTCCTGCGCGGCGACATTCTCGGGCAGTTCGAGGTGAGTCGCCCCCGGTTTCTCGGCCTCGGCGACTTTGAACGCCTTGCGGACCGCCTCGGCAACCATATCCGGGGTTTCGATCCGGGTATTCCACTTGGTCACCGGGCGCATCATATCGACCACGTTGATATACTGGTGGGATTCCTTGTGGGCCTGCAGTATGTCGGCCTGACCGGTGATCGCGACGAGCGGCGCCCGGTCGAGGTTGGCGTCGGCAACCGGAGTAATCAGGTTGCTTGCGCCGGGACCGAGCGTCGAGAGGCAGACGCCGGCTTTGCCCGTAAGGCGGCCGTAGACATCGGCCATGAAGCCGGCTCCCTGTTCATGGCGGGTCAGAACGAATTCGATCCCGGAGGTACGCACCGCTTCGAGGAAGTCGATGTTCTCCTCGCCGGGAACGCCGAAGATGAACTTGACCCCTTCATTCTCGAGCGCTTTGACGAACACCTCGGACGCGTTGGGCACGCTGAGTCTCCTTTCGGTGAAATCCGGCGATCTATCGTTGTATAGACGATTACAACCGCCGGCGCAAGTCGATTGTGCCCGATCCGGTTCGGTGCTAAAACAGCGGGAGAGAACCCATATTTGCCCACCCGCTCCCTCACCCGGCTGCCGATTTGCATAGTGGCGGCTCACCCGGCAGTGGCCATGCACCCACCAAACCTCATGCACGGTAACGAGGTCCAGATCTGAGACAGGACACATCGACTTCTTGCCCCCGACGGCACGACATTTACAGACAAGTAAGCCAAAATTCACCGCATCTGGGGACGACTCTATGAGACGACGACGATTTCGAAACCAGGCGGGTATGACCCTGCTTGAGGTCCTGGTGACGATGCTCATCCTGAGCGTCTCTCTCCTCATGCTTTTGAGCATGGCCATGTTCGCGCTCAACGGCAACCACCGGTCGAACAACATGACGGTGGCGACACAGCTGATGCAGCAGAAACTGGAAGAGATTCGCGGATCCGGAAACTTCGGCAGCGGGGTCGACACGGTCGAAAACGTCCGGATCGAGTGGACGGTCACGGCGGTCGCGGTGCACCTGCGCCAAGTCAGCATCACCGCCGCCTGGCGGCAGCTTGACGGCCAGGAGCGAACACATGAGATGACGGCCCTCATTAAATCCGATGCGGTGTAGAGGCAGCCATGAAAATCACATACGTGAGTAAGTTGCGCGGCTGCAGCGGTACTTCGTTGCTGGAGATCCTGATCACGCTGGTGATCATGTCGATTGTGACGACGGCTCTCTTCAACGTGTACCTGACGCAGCACAAGAACTACCTGATACAGGAAGACGTGACGGCTGTCCAGCAGAACGCCCGGGCCTCGATCGATGAACTTGGACGCCATGTGCGGATGGCTGGGCACGGACTTCCGCTGGAAATGGCGCCGATTCGGGCCATCAACGCCAATCCCGACACTATCGTGGTGACGTACCGGGTCGACGATTGCGAGACGTTCCTTTCGGAGGCCATGCCCCTGCCCTCGTCGGAGTTGAAGTGCGGGTCCGATGTCTCCTGTTTCCAGGACGGCCAGTGGGTGTACATATTCGAGCCGGACTCCGGCGGCGGCGAATGGTTTGTCCTGACGCATGTCCAAGCCGGTTCGAATCACCTGCAGCACAATACCATGACGCTGTCGAAGGCATACGCCAAGGACGCGATAGTGATGTCGGTTAACCAGGTCAAGTTCTACGTCGACGCCACGACCAGTCCCGAGCACCCGTCGCTGATGTTGGAGGTGCCGGGGTTGGCGCCGCAGGTGTTCGCTACGGATGTCGAGGATCTGCAGTTTCGCTACCGGATGAAGAACGGCATGATTGTGGATGCGCCGGTGGTCGTGGACGACATCCGCGAGGTCATTATCTCTCTGACCGCGAGGTCGGCCAACGAAGATCCGAATATTGCCGAGATCGGCAATCACGGTGATGCCTATCGCCGGCGGACATTCACGACTTCGGTCTTCCTGAGAAACGTCAGCATATGAGGAGTGGTGAAATATGAGCAGAATGGATTGTCGACGATCGCCGGGGCTGAACGAACGCGGCTACGCGTCGTTCATCGCCATCATCATGGTGGCGATGCTGACGTTGCTCGGGTTTGCGGCCCTGACGAACACCGAGGACGAGATGACGCTGGCGAGCAACGAGCTGCACGAGACGCGGGCGTTCTATGCGGCTGAGGCCGGCCTGGAAGTGGCGGCGGCGGCGATGCAGGCGGAGTACGACAGCTCCGGATTACCCCCGCTGGTCCTTCCCCAAGGGTCAGCCTCGCTGAACAGCTGCCTGGTGACATTCAACACGGTGGATGACGGCGTGCCGTCCCAGCGTATTCTGACCAGCGGAACGCTGGCAGGGTTGCATGCGCTGGTCAAGTCGTTCACGATCACATCGGCGGCGACCAACGCCGCGGACCGCGCCAATGTCCAGCTGTCGCAGTCGTTCGAAGCGGCGCTGGTGCCGCTGTTCCAGTTCGCGGTGTTCTACGGGAACGACCTGGAGATCGCTCCGGGCGCCGAGATGCGGCTGATCGGCCGGGTGCACTCAAACGGCAACCTGTACCTGCAGGCAAACAGTACGCTGCGCATGGACAGCTACGTGACCGCGTCGGGCGATCTTTTCCACGGGCGCAAGGGACCGGGATCTGCCGGCTCCGGCGACGTGCAGGTGAAGAACGCCCAAGGGAACTATGTCTCGATGAAGATGGGGAGTGACTGGCTCGATGCGGCAGACTCCTACTGGTATGACTCATCCGTGGCGCGCTGGCAGGGGCGCGTGCAGGACGCCGCTCACGGGCAGCAGTCACTCAATTTGCCCCTGTCAAAGGAAGCGGGCGGGGATCCGCACAAGTTGATCGAACGCGGCGACGACAACCCCGATTCCTACGAGCACAAGGCGACGTTGCGGATCATCGACCGCCGGGCATACCAGAAGGTCGGCGGCGTGTGGACGGAGGTCACCGCCGCGATGATTGCCGACGGCGCGATGACGCTGACGACGGACAAGTTCTACGATCAGCGCGACCAGAAGTGGGTCGACGCAGTCGAACTGAACATCGGCAAGGTATACGATGAGGGTTACGCGCCCTCGAACGGCGTGATCTACTTCTCCGATGAGACCCAGGACAACCCGGCGCTCCGGTTGACGAACGCCGCCGAACTGGATGCGGGCTTGAGCATTGCGAGCGAGAACCCGATGTATACGATCGGGAACTACAACTCCACGGATAAGAAGCCGGCGGCACTCATGGCGGACGCCATAACCTTTCTGTCCAGCTCGTGGAACGACGCGCTGAGCACCCAGGGCAAGACCGACCGCATGGCGGTCAACACGACGGTGAACTGCTCGTACCTCACGGGAAACGTGCCAACGACCTCCACGGTGTACAGCGGCGGATTTGAAAACCTGCCGCGGTTTCTCGAAGACTGGAGCGGACGCACGATGACGTGGAGCGGCTCAGCGGTCAACCTGTGGGCCTCGCGCCAGGCGACCGGCAGCTGGAACGGCACTTACTATACACCTCCGGCCAGGGCCTGGGCGTACGATACGGATCTTGACGATCCGCACAACCTGCCGCCCGAGACACCGATGGTCCGGGTGTTTCAGCGGACAGGCTGGAAGCAGGAACACGTTGGCTACGCGCGCTCAGACTTCGAGTGACGGCGCGAATTCGGGAAGAACCCGCCTCCGGGCGGGTTTTTTCTTGCCTAGTCGGATTAGCGGATGTCGATGTCGTAGGGGAGACGGGCGAGCAGGTCGCTCTCGGGGAGATGCTCGATGATGCCGGGGACAGGCGAAGATGTGGCGTCGCTCAGGCCGAGCCAGCGGTTGAATGAGCCCAGCAGCGGAATCCTCGGCATCCGAAACAGCACGGTCCGCTGCGGGTACCGCACCACCCGGTAGTCATCGAGGCCGGCCGCTTCAGCCGTGTACGTTATTGCCTCCCGCAGGCCGCCGAGCGAGTCGACCAGGCCGTTGGCCAGCGCTTCGCGACCGGTCCAGACTCTTCCCCGCCCGATGTTGTCGACGCTGTCGGTCTCGAGGCCGCGGTTCTCGCCGACGAGCGAAATGAAGTGGTTGTAGAACGCCCGCAGCTGATCGAAGTACCGTTCCCGCTCATCATCCGTAAAGGGCCTCGTCCAGGTCATCATCCCGGCGTGATCGCCGCGGGTGTACAGCTCCTTGCCGAGGTTGATCTTCTCGTACAGGCCGGCCAGGACCGGCTTGCCGCCGTAGATGCCGATCGAGCCGGTTATGGTGGCTGGATCGGCGAAGAGCCGTTTGGCGGCCATCGAGATGTAGTATCCGCCCGAAGCGGCCAGGCCGCTCATCGATACAACCATCGGCAAACGCTGGCTGACCTGCCGAGCCTCATGAAAGATCTCCTCGCCGGCCAGCGCCCAGCCACCGGGGGAATCGACCCGAAAGACAACGCCCCGCGCCCGGGGATTCATTTTGACCGACTGGAACGCCCGTTTCATCAGCCCCGGCGTGACAGCGTCCTCGTCCTGATCCCAAGGATCCCGATCGATCGGGGCACCGGCGATTTCTCCCTCCGCGACCACGACCGCGATCTCGGGGAGGCGCGGCCAGCCGTCGTTGAGCAGCGTATCGGCGCGGTAGCGGCTGAAGCTTATCTCGGGCATGCGGCGAAGGAACTTATCGTCGACCATCCGATCCCGGTAGGACAGACCATCGACCAGCCCGAGCGCGAGCGCTTCTTCCGAGGTGAAGGGCCCGCGGTTGATGATCGCCCGCACGGAGTCCGTCGATATCCCGCGGCCTTCCGCAATGCCGTCGACGAACTGCTCGTAGAGATCGTCAAGCAGCCGGTTGGTCATCGCCCGGTTTTCTTCGGAGGCCGACTCCCGGGTGAAGGCTTCGGCGGCGGTTTTGTACTCGCCGATGCGCATCATGTCGGCTTCGATCCCGAGCTTGTCCATGGTACCGGCGTAGAAGGTCAGCTCGGCCCGCAGGCCGATCAACTCAAGCTGACTGACCGGCGGCATGAGAATCGAATCGGCGGCGGTAGCGAGGTAGTAGCTGATATTGGTTGGATTGGCGACGTGGCAGACGATTGTCTTGTTTTGGCTGCGGAAGAGCTGCATGGCGTCGCGCAGCTCCTGGGCCTGGGCGAGGCTGAGGCGTACGTTGTCGAGGGTGAGGATCATCTCGGCGATCGTCGGATCCTCGGCGGCCCGGTACAGGCCGAGAATCAGATCGGCATACGAGAGGCGGCCCCGGCCGAACACCGGCTGGACCGGATTTTCCGCCGGCCGGCCGGTCATGCCGATCTGCACGCGCTTCCCTCTCTCCTTGAGTAGCGACTCCTGCCGGGCCGCCGTGCGGCCGACGTAGAAGTGGGTGAGCCGGTGGTCCGCGCCATCGTCGAAATGGCTCTGCGATCCGACGAAGTAGTTCAGCAGGTTGACCCGCAGGCCGATTTCGAAGTTCGACTCCGAGTCAAGGAACCCTTCGACGAAGATCCCCTTCATGGGAGTGAGCTCGGCATGGTAGACATAGGTCCAGTCGTCGGGATCGCGGACGGTGGCGGACAGGGCATCGACCGCGAGCGTGAGGACATTCCCCTGCGGACGGTAGGCGATCGAGTAGCGCTGCTGAATGTCGGTCTTTTCGCCGTCGTCCTCGCTGCGGTTCAGGTTCGACCAGACACCGGCGAACGCCAACGGGCCGGTCCCCCGGTTGGTGAGGGACAGGTTCCAGTAGTGGCGTTCATTGTAAGGGTCCGGACCCTTGGGGAAGTGCCGGTACGAGCCGCCGATGGAAATCATCTCGCCGAGGGGAATGCCGCCGGCAATGATGTACTCGCGGAGGTCGTCGCCGTTCGGCACGTGAATCGATCGCAGTCCCAGCCCGATCCCGGCATTGGTCGTCACCGCGCCCCAGTTCCGGGCAAAGGAGCCGTTCTCGAGGTCGGCCATGACTTCCAGCGCCGAGGGCTTGAATCGCCCGAGCGCCGATGGGTTCACCCAGGTCGCTTCAGGGCCGAAAACGGTCGCGGCCGGGACATACCGGAACACCTCTTCCGGAATCGGGACATTCTGGGCCCCGGCAAGTGCGGGAACGAGCGAGAGAGCGAGGGACAGCAGCAGCGGTCGTGAACGGTTAAGCATCAGTCTTCTCCCTGATCGTGGCCGCGGATGTAAATGTTGCCGCGGCCGCTGATGGATCCGCTGATGAAACCGTCGCCGTCGCCGACGACGATTCCGAGGCGGTCTCGCTGGACCAGGTCCGTCTGGAACTTCAGCGAGCTGACTTCAATCCGTCCACCTTCATCGACGGCCAGGGTCAGAACCCCGGACATGGCGGACGGCACGGTAATCTCGATATCCTCGAGGCGATTGCTGACGACGAGCTGGCTTGAGCCGAGTTCGGTGAGTTCGAGGACAATCGGCGCCGACTGGCCGCGGATGACGTTGCGGCGGCCGGACGGCGTGAAATCGGTGATTTCAATGCGGCCGAAGTCGTTGCGGGCGCTGATTTCGCCGGCGAAACCGTCGATGCGGATTTCCCCACCGTCGTTGCGGAAGACCGCCTGTCCCCCGGGACTCCGGATATTGGACGCGGTGAGGCTCGAGTTGCTCGTCTGGACCGAGATTTCGCCGGTAATGTCCCTGAGGGCTACCTTGCGGTTGGCGGTCGCCAGTTCGACCCGACCCTCCACCCCGGCGATTTCCAACCGGCCGAGCGACGACGGAATGAGCATGCCGCTGAAGGGGCCGTCGGCGATGATGTCGAAGTACAGCGCTTCAATGTCGACCAGGATACCCTCGGGCACCTGCACTTCGGCTTCAACACTGCCCGACTCGTTGCCGCTCCAGGGGGCGGGATTGGGGGCGCGCAGCTGCAGGCGGGCCCCCTCGGGAACGCGGCTGATGTCGACTGCGATCAGGTCGATGTAGTCGACCGCACGGGAGCGGGAGCCGGTTTCCGCCCGTTTGGTGTAGATGACGGTCGCTTGATCGGTGGCCGTGGTCGTGATGGTTATCTGACCGACGAGGGTGGCCGCGGCGCGTATGAGGAGCCGTTCGCCGCTCTTGATCGGTGCGGAGGCCCGCAGTTCCCGGGCGGCGTAGATGCCCTCCTCCTGCTCGAAGACCTCCTGGGCGGCCGGATTGACGACCAGCGCCAGCGCCAGAAGTACCGCGAACACCGTTGCCCGGATGAAGAAGCGGCGGGGAGAATCAGCCCAGCAGGTCATATATTCCTTTCATCAGAATCGAGCCGGCCACGGCCGCGTTGAGGGACTCAACGTTGGGCGAGTGGCTGATCCGGACGCGGGCGGCGGCCATGGTCTGCAGCCGTGGCGAGAGTCCTTCGGCTTCGGAACCGACCGCCAGCGCGAAGCGCCGCAGGTGCTCCGGGGTGACAACTTCGGCCAGTGTTCCGCTGTCGGAGACTGTCGACGCCACCAAAGCAACCTTTTCGCGAGTCAGCAGCGTTTCCCACTCATCGTAGTCGGCGACGGCGATACTCAGGCCGAACACCGCGCCGACCGATGCCCGGACCACCTTCGGGTTCCACGGTTCGGCCGTCGAACCCAGCAGGATGACCAGCCGGAAGTCGAAAGCGAGGGCCGAGCGCAGGAGCGTGCCGAGGTTACCCGGGTCGGAAACGTTGTCGCACACCAGTATAGTACGGTTGTGCCGCGTGTAAAGTTGTGCCAGGTCGGCGGCGGGGATATTGAAGACACCCACGATGCCCTGCGGGGTTTTGGTGTCGGTCAACTGCTCGATCTGCCGGGCGGCAAGTTCCTCGCAGGTGACGCGCTGAAGGCGGAACTGCTCAATTACGCGCTGCCCGCGTTCGCCGATCAGGGCCGGCGAATAGTATACTATAGCGGGGGCAAAAGAAAACCGGACTGCTTCTTCCAGAAGGCGCACGCCTTCGGCCAGAAACCGTCCCTGCGCGCGCCGGCCCTTCTTCTCCAGCAGCGCCTGCAGATTTTTTGATTCCGCTTTGGTCAATGACATAGTTACATTATCGGCGATACAGGCCGTTGTTGGTAAAGATTTGACTGCCGATCGGGCTTTGCAAGTGAAAACTCCCTTCTCCTTCCTGCTGTGCCTCCTGGTGGCTGCGGCCGCGGCCGCCGAAGACCGGATCGTCGTTGGCGGGCTGGATGGCCTCGACCCAGCCGTGGACCGTCCCAACCACCGGGTGGTGCTGGCGCTTGCCGGCGGCG
>JBGSIV010000141.1:0-2785 GCA_041742355.1 Candidatus Zixiibacteriota bacterium | reverse complement strand
CGAATAAGTCCATCGCGCGGCCGCCGCACCTGCGACGGCCCCGGTAATATGATCAAGACCGGCCGGAGGTGCCAGACACCCCGGCCGGTCAAAGCTTGAGGTACTATGAAGCGCTCGCTCGACGCTATCTTCCGGCCGAAGTCCGTCGCCGTCATCGGCGCCTCCACCAAACCCGGCACCATCGGCCGCGAAACCCTGCACAACATCCTCCTCGCCGAATTCAACGGCAAGGTCTTCCCGGTGAACCCGAAAGCCTCGGTCATTCACTCCATCAAGGCCTATTCCACCATCCTCGATGTCCCCGACGCCGTCGACCTCGCCATCGTCATCGTCCCCAAACAGTTCGTCAAGGACGTCGCCCGCCAGTGCGGCGAAAAAGGCGTCAAGGGCCTCGTCGTCATCTCCGCCGGCTTCTCCGAAACCGGCAAGGAAGGGAAGAAGCGCGAGATGGAAGTCCTCAAGGTCGTGCAGGATTACGGCATGCGCATGATCGGCCCCAACTGCTTCGGCATCGTCAACACCAACCCCGATGTCAACCTCAACGCCACCTTCGGCAAAGTCTTCCCCCGCCGCGGACGCATCGGCTTCATCACCCAATCGGGCGCCATGGGCGAAGCCATCATGAACCACGCCCGCGAACTTGGCATCGGCTTCTCGCTCGTCGCCTCCATCGGCAACAAGGCCGACATCTCCTCCAACGACATCCTCGAGTACCTCAAGGACGATCCCGACACCGACATCATTCTCATGTACCTCGAGAACTTCGGCAACCCGCGCCACTTCACCCTCATCGCCCGCGAGCTGTCCCAAACCAAGCCGATCGTTGCCGTGAAATCCGGCCGAACCACCCTCGGCGCAAAAGCCGCCTCGTCCCACACCGGCGCCCTTGCCGGCCTCGACGTTGGCGTCGACGCCCTCTTCGACCAGACCGGCGTCATGCGCGTCGACACAATCGAAGAACTCTTCGATGTCGCCAAGGCCCTCTCCATGCAGCCCGTCCCGAAAGGCAACCGCGTCGTCGTCGTCACCAACGCCGGCGGCCCCGGCATCCTCGCCACCGACGCTCTCATCAACAACGGCATGGACATGCCCCCGCTCTCACCGGCCACCATCAAAAAGCTCCGCACGTTTGTCTCGGCCGACGCCTCCTTCGCCAACCCCATGGACATGGTCGCCGGCGCCGGCCCCAACGAATTCCGCAAGACCCTCGATGCCGTTAAAACCGACGACCGCTACGACAGCATCATTCCGATCTTCGTCCCGCCGGTCACCATCGACGAACTCGAGGTCGCCCGCAACATCCAGGAAGCCGTCGCCGACACGAAGAAGACCGTCCTCGCCTGCTTCATGGGCGCCGGCCGCAACTCCGCCGGCATCGAACACCTCCGCAACCACGGCATCCCCGTCTACATCTACCCTGAGTCGATCGCGAAAACCCTCGCCACCATCTCGCACTATCAGAGGCGCATCAACTCCCCCAACGGCAAATTGAAGAACTTCTCGGTCGACACCGATCGCGTCCAGACCATCATCGACGCCGCCCGCGCCGCCGGCAAGCCGGCCATCATCGGCTCGGAAGCCATCGAGATCCTCACCGCCTACGGCATCCCCGCCGCCTGCTACCAGATCACCGACAGCGAACGCGACACCGTCGCCGCCGCGAAATCCATGGGCCTGCCCGTCGTCATGAAAGTCTCGACCCCCGAAATCCTCCACAAGACCGAAATCGGCGGCGTCATGCTCGACCTCCGCACCGAAAGAGAAGTCCGCGACGCCTTCCGCGAACTGCGCACCCGCGTCGACAAGGAACTCGCCAAAGGGGAGACCTTCTCCGTCGCCATCCAGCAGATGGTCACCGGCGGCATCGAAACCGTCATGGGCATGACCACCGATCCCTCCTTCGGCCCCCTCATCATGTTCGGCCTCGGCGGCATCTACGTCGAAATCATGAAAGACGTCGCCTTCCGCATCAACCCGCTGACCAACGTCCACGCCCGCGATATGATCCGCTCCCTCAAGTCCTACCCGCTCCTCAAAGGATACCGGGGCGCCCCGCCCGTCGACATCGCCACCATGGAGGAAACCCTCCTGCGCCTGTCGCAACTGGTCAAGGACTTCGACGCCTTCAGCGAAATCGACATCAACCCCTTCATGGCCTCCCCGGAAAAAGACCGCTGCAAGGCCGTCGACGCCCGGTTCATTATCAAAGAAGCCTGAAGGAATATCCGCTTGAATTTTCGCGGCGGCAGCATATCTTGCCTTGACCGGCTGCCGCCCCGTTCCCTATGGTAGGGACAACTCGACGGCCGGAGGAGGAGGAGCCGATGAAACTGGAACTCAAATCAATCTCGGTCTGGACCGCGGTCAAAATCGGATTTTTTCTGAACCTCGTGATGGGCTTCATCATGGGACTGCTCTTCGCGATCTTCATGGCCCCCTTACTGGCCCTCACCTCCAGCATGATGCCGACCGGCGGCCTCGACGGCGCCGACGTGGGGGAGATGTCGATGGGAGTCCTGATTGTCGTCATGCCCATCATCTACTCCATCGCCAGCGCCATCTTCGGCACCATCGCATTCGCCATCGGCGCCGCCGTCTATAACCTCACTGCCCGCCTCATCGGCGGCTTCGAGTACGTCGCCGCTGAAGTCCGCATGGATTTGCCGATGGGATCATACCCGAACTCCGGAACCGGCGCACCCTACCCGCCGTATACACCCACACCGGGGCCGCAATATCCGCCCAGCGGGTCGCCCAGCCCCTACGCACCCCCGCCGGTCGCACC
>JBGSIV010000140.1:0-3819 GCA_041742355.1 Candidatus Zixiibacteriota bacterium | reverse complement strand
CGCGCCGACCGCCTCGATCAGGCTCAGCGACAATTCCTCCGCCTGCCCGGCCGCCATCGCCAACGCATAGGCCGCAGCAATCCCGATCGCCGGCGCCCCGCGCACATCCAGCCGCCTGATCGCCGCAATGACCTCGTGGTAATCCCGCGCCTCAAGGTAGCTGAGCTGCTCCGGAAGTTTCGTCTGTTCGATGAGCTTAATTCTGTCGCCGGTTCGAACGATCGCCTCGACCTTCATATCTTCTCCCTACTCGCCGATCAACTGCAGCACCAGTTTGCGATGCCGCGCCTTGTTGTCAAAATCCAGGAACACCACCTGTTGCCAGGTGCCCAGGGTCAGACGCCCCGCCACGAACGGAATCGTGATATCCGGCCCGACCAGGGCCGAGCGCAGGTGCGAGAACCCGTTCCCGTCATGCCAGGTGTCGTCGTGGTGGTAGCGCCGGTTCGACGGAATAATCTGCTCGAAAAACTCCGGCAGATCCCTCTGCAACCCAGGCTCATTCTCGATCGTGGTCAGGCCGCCGGTCGATCCCGGGCAGAACACCGTGATCGTTCCCGACGAAATCCCCGAAGTCCGCACTGCTTCGCGCAGATTATCGGTAATGTCGACGATATCACAGAACCCGCTGGTCTCGACCTGCAGCTCCTTCGTGGTCACCATCATCCCTGCTCCCGTTCTCCGTCACTTATACAGAAACCGCTTCACTTTGCGCGTCGATGTCTTCTCCAGTTCTGTACGGCGGATCTCAAACCCGGTGATCCGCTTATACGACGCCACGTGCTCGTTGACCGCTTCGACCGCCCGGCCCATGGCGGCACTCACCGTATCCATGTCCGGCGCGGTGGGGTCAATCCCGAAATCGGCCGCCAGCGCCTCGAAATTGGGGACCAGGATCGCCCGGACCTCTTCCCCCTGCTTCCCCGATTTGGGTCGCCCGAACACCACGCACTCCGCCACCCACGGCGAGGCCGCCAGTTTCTCCTCGAGTTCCTCCGGGTAGATATTCTTGCCCGCCGCCGATATAATCACGTTCTTCTTGCGGCCGGTGATCCACAGGTGTCCCTGCCGGACGCACCCCAGATCCCCCGTATACAACCAGCCATCCCGCATAAGCGCCGCCGTCGCCTCCGGATTGTCCCGGTAGCCCGGCGTATTGGCCTCGCTCCGCAGCGTGATTTCGCCGACCCCTGACTGATCCGGGCTGTCGATCCGAATCTCGACATTTTTTAGGAGCGGCCCCACCGATCCGAACCTGATATTGTCCGGCCGATTTACCGCCACGACCGGCGAACACTCTGTCAGCCCGTACCCCTGCAGAAAATCGAACCCGATCAGGTTGAAGAACCGTGCGATCTCGGCCGGAATCGGCGCTCCGCCGGACACGAACATCCGAATCGTCTGCAACCCCGCTTTCTCCCGCAACGACCGGAACAACGTCTTCCCCAGCTTCACGCCCGCCTGCCAGGCCGCGGCCGACGAAGCGTACATGGCGCGGAAAGCCAAACGGCGCACCGCCGATACTTCGGAAATACCCCGGTTGATCGAGTGGTACATTTTCTCGAACAACAGCGGCACCCCGCACATGACAGTCACCTGGTTGTATGCAATGTCCTCGAGAATGTCCTTCGAACGCAGCGACCGCGCGTAGGCTATCGTGCAGCCCGATGTCAGGGGGGTAATGAACCCGCAGGTGGTCTCGAACGTATGGTGCAGCGGTAATACCGACAGAAAGAGGTCGTGCTCATCGAAGCGGAGCGAGTCCCGAATCCCCTCGAGATTCGCCAGGATATTCCGGTGGGTAAGCTCCACGCCCTTCGGTGTGCCGGTCGTCCCGGAAGTGTATATCAGCGCAGCCACCTCCGCGGGCGCCCGGCCGGATGGATCCTCGGCCGCGAGGTGCTTCCGCCATCCGTGCGATCCTTCGTTGGCCAGTGAGATGAGCCGGATTCCGGGCATGCCGAGAACGATTTCTTCGAGCCGGCCCGACGCCACAATTGTCTGCAGCCGGGCGTGCCCCGCCACAAACGTGATTTCCTGCGGCTTGAGATTGGCGTCGATCGGCACCACCGTGCACCCCGCCGCCAGAATCG
Source organism: Candidatus Zixiibacteriota bacterium (assembly GCA_041742355.1). Classification (GTDB taxonomy): domain Bacteria; phylum Zixibacteria; class MSB-5A5; order GN15; family FEB-12; genus JAGNLV01. The sequence continues at coordinate 1,726 of JBGSIV010000140.1, read as the reverse complement.
CCAGGTAAGCCAGGCACCATTCCGGGCAGTTGTCGGAGAGCAGCCCGATCTCCCGCCCCCGCACAAAGCCATCCCGATGCAGCCCTGCCGCGAACCGTCGCACCAGGTCGGCCGCCTCGGCGTAGGTGTAGCATTTCCCCCGGCCGCCCTCTGATTTCAGCGCCACCTTGGAGGCGTGCTCACGGGCTGCGGCGAAGAACGCCTCGTGGATCGTCCGCGCCGGCGATCCCTTCGACTGCTGCACCTCTATCATAGAAGCAAATTACCCCGGCCACCGCTGTTGGCAAGGGGAAAATTGGACCACTCCCGGCGACAAACCACAAATGAAAAGCCGCCGGGAGATCCCGGCGGCTTCGAATTGGTACTCGAAATCGCGGCTATTCGACCGTCACCTTGTGGGTAATCGTGATGTTGCCGCGTGGATCGGAATCATAGAACGACAGGTTGACGTCTCCGGTACCCGCGCCGGCCGTCCACTTAAACCCGGTAGCTTCGCCATTCGAATTGGTCTCCTGGGTGGCTCCCGTCACCGTCCCGGACGCCGCCGACATGACGATCGTGTGATCGCCAAGCGGGTTGCCGTAGCGGTCCTTGACCACGATGGAAAACGTGGCCTGTTCTCCCGGAGCCATCGAGGTCGGCCCGTCAATGACCTCGCAATTCGAGATGTACGCCGGACCGGTCAGCAGCTGCACCGAGTAGGTGGCCGAAGCCCCGGCCGAATAGAACAACACGTCATCCACCGCACCTATCCCGTCATCCTGACCGCCAGGCGTGGAATAGTCCTCCGACAGAAGGGCCGAAGTTATCCGCACCCGGGCCTCGGCGATGCCGCATCCATTCTGCAGGACGCCCCCTTCGACCAGCAGGTGGCTGGCTTCAGCCTTGAATTCCGTGCCGCCGATCACGAAATTGCCGTTGAGGTCAAGCGCCTCGACCGTCACGACCACGCGGGAAGTCCCATCGGCCGGCATGGACACCGGAACGCCGGTCGCCTCTATCGTCGCGGCCAGGTGCGTGTTGTAGAAGAAGCTCGTGTCGGCTACCGTCCCGCCGGCCGTCTCGCAAATCACGAGCACGATTCCGTCGGCGGTCGGCACGTTCGTGCCGGAAATCCACTTGGTCGTCACAATGCCTTCGAGGTTCTGCGTCCGGGCTTCGTGCGACTTCATCGTCCCTTCGTCGGTCGTGAAGTACACCGCGGTGTTGTCGGTCACCGGGTTCAGATAGACGTCGGAGACGACAGCCACGATGCCGACCTCTTCGCCGACGTTGTCCCAGTAGTCGATATTGCAGTACTCGCTCCCGATCACGATCTGCGCGGGCGGACCGGCCGACACGATGATCTGGGTGGCATTGGAGAGAATCGTGTTGTGGTAGGCGCGAATGCGCACCGAGCCGGAGACTGTACCCGACTGGATCGGCACCTGGGCCTTGCCCATGCTGTTGGTCACCGTGTTGTACGGGCCGTTGCCGGTCGTGTCGAGGCTCTCGCCGCCGTCGGGACCATCGGTGATAATGAACGATATCGGCAGCCCTTCGGGAACCGGGTTGCCCCAGATATCGTAGGCAATCGCTTCGAGGATAGCGGTCTCAATACCACCCGTCCCCTTAACCACGAGGTTGAGCGAGTCGGATTTCAGGAAGATCGAATTGACCTTGGCATCAGGCGAGAGCTGGACCGCGCGGTCGGCGCTGCCGCCGATGGTCTCGTCGGCCACCGTCG